>JAGWRH010000324.1 GCA_028876695.1 Acidobacteriota bacterium
CAAACACCTTGAGTAAACCCTCCCTTTGGGCCATTCCGCTGGGCGGTCTCGGCGAGTTCGGCATGAACATGATGGCGCTGCGCTATGGCGACGACATCATTGTGATCGATGCCGGCCTGATGTTCCCCGAGCAGGAACTGTTGGGCGTCGACATCGTCATACCGGACATCACGTACCTGAAGCAAAACAAGCAACTGGTACGCGCGATTGTGCTGACGCACGCCCACGAGGACCATATTGGCGCGGTTCCGTACATTCTTGGCGATCTGAACGTGCCGATTTACGGCACCGAGTTCACTCTGGCGCTGGTGCGCAAGAAACTTGAGGAACACGCGCTGCTGGATGTGGCGAAGCTCCATGAAGTGGGGCCCGGCGATACGACCACGCTCGGGCCATTTCGCGTCGAGTACCTCAACGTTACGCACAGCACCATCGACTGCGTGGCGCTCGCAATTCGCACGCCCGTCGGCATCGTGATCCACACCGGCGATTACAAGATCGATCCGACTCCCGTCGATGGGAAGCCATTCGACCTGCATGCGTTCGCGCGCTACGGCCAGGAAGGCGTGCTGGCACTCTTTGCCGACAGCACCAATGTCGAGCGGCCGGGCTTTACGCCTTCGGAGCGCTCCGTGGTAGTCCGGCTGGAAGAACTTTTTCGCGCCGCGCCGGAGAAAATCGTCATTTCGTGCTTCGCCAGCTCGGTTCACCGCATTCAACAGGTGATCGATATCGCGCTATCGCTCGGCCGGAAGGTGGGCTTCGTTGGCCGCAGCATGGTCGATAACGTTGAAATCGCGCACGAGCTCGGCAAACTGCGCGTGCCGGACGGCAGCGTGGTGCGGCCGCAAGACCTGCGCACATTCGATCCGCGCAAACTGGCCGTGCTAGTGAGCGGTTCGCAGGCGGAGCCGCTTTCGGCGCTTTCGCGCATCTCCGTGGACAATCATCGGTTGCTGAGCGTGGCCGAAAACGACACGGTGATCCTCTCCGCGCGCATCATTCCTGGAAATGAGAAAGCCATCTTTCGCATGATCGACCATCTGTTCCGGCGCCGCGTGCTGGTCTATTACGAAGGCGGGCGATCGGCGCCGATCCATGTTTCCGGACACGGCAGCCAGGAAGAGATGAAGATTCTGCTGCAACTGGTGCGTCCCAAGTACTTCTTTCCCATTCATGGCGAATACCGGCAATTGTTCCAGCAAGCCGCGCTTGCGGAGCAGATGGGCGCTGTTTCCGGAAAGGTTCACTTGCTGGAGAGCGGGCATCCGGTTGAGTTCACCGCCGAAGGGCGCGCGATTCTGCGGGATCCCGTCCCGGCGGGCCGCGTGATGGTGGACTCCGGATCGCTCGAGGAAGTCGAGGATGTAATCATCCGCGACCGCAAACATCTTTCCGAGGATGGCGTGGTGGTGCCGATCATCGCGATCGATAAGCACACCGGGCGGATCGAAATTTCCCCGGAAATCGTCACGCGCGGCTTTTTGCCGAGCGACGACGGCCAGGCGGTTCTCGGCGAAGCGCGCCAGGTGGTGCTGCGCACCGTCGAACAATCGACGGACGAGGAAAAAATGGACTGGAGCGTGATCAAGGAAAAGATCCGCGTCGATCTCAAGCGTTATCTCAACAAACAAACCTCGAAGCGCCCGCTGATTCTGCCGGTCATCCTTGAAGTGTGAACTTGCCGTGAATCAGCATGCCGGCGCGCGTCCCGCTCCCGTGCCTCTTTCGATCTCACTGCGCTCCTACGCCCCCCCAGATTTCAACAACCTGTATGCAATCGACCAGATGTGCTACGACCCCCGAATCGCGTACTCGCGCACAGAATTGCGCCAGTATTTGGGTTTTCCCGGCGCCGATTGCGTGGTGGCGGAAACCTCTCGCAATAATTCCGCGCCCGCGATGATCGGCTTCTGTATCACCGCTCACGAGGACCACTGGGGCTACATCATTACGATGGACGTGCTGAGCGATTACAGACGGCACGGCTGCGGCTCGATGCTGCTGCTCGAAGCTGAGAAGCGCCTGACCGCGGCCGGCGTGCGCCAGATTGGCCTGGAAACAGCAACTAACAATTCCGCCGCGATTGCCTTCTGGCAAAAGCACGGCTATCGTAAAAGCGGGGTGCGCAGAAACTATTATCCGGGCGGCCGCGACGCGTACAGCATGGCCAAGCGCCTGGCAGGCAGCGAGAAAGTGAATACAGGTCCAGCCTAATGTCACTTCTCCACGTAATGATTCTTGCGATTGTGCAGGGGCTTGCGGAACTGCTTCCGGTTTCCAGCTCCGCGCACGTAATTGTGGCGGAGAAGCTGATGGGCATGGATCCGTCCGCGCCAGAAATGACGCTGCTCCTGGTGATGCTTCACACGGGGACGATGATCGCGGTGATTGTCTATTTCTGGCGCCGCTGGCGGCGGACGTTCTTCCATTCCCTGGAGAAATTTAAGAACTTCGTCGTGGCGCTGATCGCCGCGACGATTTTGACCGGAATAATCGGCGGAGGGATCGTGGAGTTCATCGAAAAAGTGATGATGCGCCGCGAACCGCATGCCTGGGTGGAGCAGCTTTTCAACAGGCTGGATCTCATCGCTGGCGCGCTGGCGGTGGCGGGCGTACTCATCCTGATCGCAGGGGTGGTGGAGAACCGCCGCGCGCAAGCCGGAGGCCCCGCAGCGCCCGGAAACGGCCCAGGCGCCGGTATAGCTTCGAATCCCCCGGAGAGCGGCAGCCCAGCTTCTCGCGCCGCGTCTACCACGGGTGTGCTCGAAAAACGCCGCATCATGCAAACTTCCGCGGCACACGAATTGACGCCCGCGCAATATTCCTGGATCGGCGCGATTCAGGGCCTCTGCGTTCCCTTCCGCGGCTTCTCCCGGTCTGGCGCGACGATTTCCACGGGGCTGCTGCTGCGGGTCGCGCGCCGAACAGCCGAAGATTTCAGCTTCGCACTCGCGGTGGTGCTCACGCCGCCGGCTGACGCACGCGAACTCTGGCGGCTGTATCAGGCGCAGCACCATCAACTCGCGGGAGTGCTTCCCGCCGCTTCCGCGAGCGTCGTGGGAATGATTTTGGCCTTCTGCGCTGGACTCCTTGCGTTGCGATGGCTTAGCCGCTGGCTGGAAACCGGCCGCTGGCACCTCTTCGGCATCTACTGCATCGCGGCCGCCGTCGCGGTCGCGTACCTCTACCATCTCGGATTCTAATCGCTACGGGGCCGAAAGCTCGCTGAAGGTGATGTGACCGGCTTGAGCCGTCACTTCTTGAAAACTCATGCCGGCGCCTTGTTTTCAGGGTTTCGATTCGAGAGGCTTTGGCCGTCTCGACATCGATTGGGGCGGTGCCGAGGCTTTTTTCTCCGGAGGGCGGCGATTTCGCTTAAAAATCGCCAGGCAACCGGAGCGCCAGAGGTGTCCCAAAACCTCTGACCGAATCTAAAAGCAGAGGCGCCGGTCACATAATTCGATGCACAGGCAGAAAAAGAGGATGCGTCGGCGATCGCCAGCCGGCGCTTGCACGAACCCGTTTTAACGTGTTTAGCGGACGCTCAAGGTAACGTTGTAAACGGCCTCGCAGTTCGTCACCGGGTCGTCGGTCACCGTTTTCGAAACGGTGCCGCTGGTGATCACGAATTCCAGCGGCTTCTTCGTGAAGTTGGGAAGCCCGGTGAAGCGCGCCTGGCCGTTCGTATTCGTCGGAGCTTCGAGCTGCGCCTTGCGCATATTCATGAACCCGTATTTGATCGTGATGTTGATCTTGGAATTGTAGAGCGGCTTCCCTGACCCATCCTTCACATTGAAATCGGCGCGGCAAGTGCCGATACCCGCGTCCACGGTCGGGATATCGGGCCCTGTGGCCGCCCGGGACGGACCAGCTACAACTCCAGCGAGCATCAGCACAAGTGCAGAAAGCAATGCCGCAATAATTCCCGGAACTTTCATAAGAATCATTTCCTCCCTGCAAACGATACCGCCGGCGCGCGCCGCCTGTAAATAATCCGAAATAAAAGAGGTTCGCCGAAGGCACGGCACTCGACCGTCTGCGAACGCAAGCAGCCTCTCGCCTATGCGACATTTCGAGCCGTGGTATCATCCTAACAAAGCACCCGATGAAGCGCCGATTGGAACTCGACGCAGCCCGCGGATTGATGCTGGTTTGGATCGCGCTGACCCACCTGCCAACCGTTATCAGCACGTATAGCAATCAACCGTTTGGATTTGTGTCCGCGTCGGAAGGGTTCATCATGCTGGCGGCGCTGTTCAGCGGCCGGAACTACCTGAAGCTGGCGCATCGCGAAGGCTACGCTGCCATGGGCCGAAAAGCGGGCAGCCGAGGCCTTCGTCTCTACGGCTACCACGCGCTGATGCTTGTTCTCGCGTTCGGTTTTCTGGCGCCGCTGGCGGGTACCGGGGCGCGCCCGGCTGTTTACAACCTTCTCGATTTTTACTTCGCAGCGCCGAAGCGCGCCGTCCTGGACGCAGTATTGCTGATTTACAAGCCCCCGCTGCTCGACATTTTGCCGATGTACATCCTTTTCGCGATGGTCCTGACGCCGCTGGCATTGCGGCTCGGGGAGAAGTTCGGCTGGAAGTTCGTGCTGGGTCCCAGCTTTGCGGTTTGGTTCGCGGCGCAGTGCGGGTTGAAGCGGGCGGTTTATCTTGGATTGGCGCACGTGGTTTCCATGCAGATTCCGCTCAAGAACATGGGCGCGTTCGATATGTATGCATGGCAGTTTCTGTGGGTCGCGGGGCTGTGGCTCGGCGCTCGATGGGCGCGCAACGATCTGCCGATCGAAAAGTGGGCGCGCAGGATCGTCTGGCCCGCCGCGGGAATCGCCGTCGGATTTTTCGCTCTGCGCTACGCCGTGTTCCCCAATGTGCAGCCGGCCATTTTCGGCGTGCTCTTCGACAAATGGCATCTTGGCGTGGTGCGGATCGTGGATTTCGCCGCGGTTGCCGCCGTGCTGGTCCGATTCAATCACCGGCTCAAATGGGTGGCTGTTCGCCCCCTGGTATTGCTTGGACAGGCGTCGTTGCAAGTGTTTTGCGCTCATTTGCTATTTTGCTTTGCCGGGCTGGCGCTGCTCGGCAGCGCAGAAGTCGTGACCGGCTGGTCCGAGGGCGCTCTGATGGCGGCGACGCTGGCTGGAATGCTACTGACGGCAAAGATGTTCGAAAAGAGCGCGAAAGCCGGAAGACCGCGGCCGCAATCACCGGTGCCGACGCTCGCCGTCGGAAACGGATCCGCCCAGGGCTAGCGCACTTCCGCGGCTGATTTCGACAGCTCATTCGCACGGTAATCACTAAACCCGACGAGCATCCCGCAGACGTTACAAGCCACGGCGTCATAGCGGGTGAGCAATTCACGGCTTCCGGCAAGCGATGGTGAACTGCGGGACCCGGAAAGCGAGCTTGCCGTCGACGGTCTGGATGCGCAGCGCCAGCGCCAGCTCCGGCGAGGCGGTGCGAAACAGACGCTCGACGGCTGCAGCGGCGTCGGGCGGCGCGTTGATGCGGCGAATCCACGCGGCGAAATCCATCGGCCCTCCCTTTTCGGACGCCCACCCAAATTCCTCGAAGAACGAGTTCAGTCCGGCCGCAGCCACGAATTCGCGCCACTCGCTCGGCCGGTAGTTGCGCACGTGCGATGGATCGCGCAACTTCTCGATATAGTTCCACTGGCGATCCAGCGAATCGTCCTCGGGCGCAGCGCTATCGACGATCACAACGCGCGCTCCCGGGCGCGCCACGCGGGCCATTTCGCGAACCGCAGCACGGATATCCGCAAAATGATGTGGCGCCTGGCGCACGGCGACGATATCGAACGTCGCGTCTGCAAACGGCAACGCTTCGGCGGCGCCTTGCCGTGTGGTCACATTATTGAGGCCGCGCGCAGCGGCATTGCGGGCCGTTTCGGCGAGCATCGGTTCCGTTAGGTCGTAGGCGATCACGCGGGCCACCCACGGAGCAAGCGCCAGCGCGGTATGCCCCGCGCCCGTGGCGATATCCAGTGCGACGTCAGTCTTTTCCGGCCGAGCGAGCGCGACGACGCGTTCGAGCGCGGCGGCGTCGCTGTGCGTCAGGCTTAGGCTGTACGCTCCGGCGGCGGCGCCAAATTGCGCCGCTACCCGGCCGTGGATCTCGTCGTTCGTTTCATCGCTTGCGCTGCGATCGTTTCCTGGCATGGTGAACCCCTACCCGAAGCCTACAGATCGCCCGCTAACAAGTCCATGTCAGTCTGGTAATGGCGCGGCCACTCCGCTTATGGGCCGATAAACTCGAGTGCGTTACTTGTTGACCTGTTCGCCGGGCGGTATATACTTCCGGCGGCTTTATACGTCCTCCCGCTGGAACCCCAATGCCAAGGCAGGGGCGGTGAGGCCGTCGCGTGGGGAAACATTCGAGGGCTAAATTACGCAGTGCTGCGGACGATCGGCGGCGCTGCCGAGCAATATTGACTTCCAAGGAGGCGGTAGATGATGAAGTGGCTCGTGGTGGCGGGATTGGCGGCGGCACTGGCGTTGCCCGCGTTGGCCGATACGACGGAATGGAGCATCGATCCGAACCATGCCAACGCGCAGTTTTTCGTCAAGCACTTGGGCATCTCGACGGTGCAGGGCGAATTCACCAAGGTGACCGGCACGGTCACCATCGACAATGACGACGTCACGAAATCGACGGTGGACGTCACCATCCCGGCGGATACGGTGTACACGCGCGTGACGATGCGTGACAACGATTTGAAGAGTCAACACTTCCTGGACGTGGCCGAGTACCAGACGATTACCTTCAAATCGACGAGCATCACCAAAACCGGCGACGATGCCTATGATGTGAACGGCAACCTGACGATCCGCGGAGTGACCAAACCGGTGACCCTGAAGGTGACCGATCTCAGCAAACCAATCGATGTTAAGGCCATGGGCGGATGGCGCCGCGGCGCTTCAGCCGAAACCACGATCAACCGGCAGGATTTCGGCGTCGCCGCTGATCCGGGGATGGTTGGCGATCAGATCCACATTCTGATCGACCTGGAGATGACCCACAAGTAAGCGCCCGCGCGGTTGACTCCCAATCACGAGCCGGCATGACTTCCCGCCCTCGGCGCCACGCGCTGGGGGCGGCTCATTTTTGCAGCCGCGCAATAGCGGATTACCGCGATTCTCCGCGTCGCTACGCTTTTTCGAGCGCGCGTCTTCGACGCCGAGCTACATGTTCGGCCATGTACACCCCGAGGAGCACGAGCGCGCTCCCCGCGACGAAATTCCGCGTTGGATAGTCTCCCAGGATCGGAATCGAGAGCAAAATCACGATGACCGGCTGACAATAATTGAGCACCACCACCCGCGATGCATCCATGTAGCGCAAAATCCAGTAGAAAATCATGTATGCCGCGGTTGAGCTGAGCGCGGCCATGTAGAGCATGCCCGTCCAGCCGACCCATCCGACGCTTCCCCAATGGAGGCGCAGCGCCTGGCGAACTGTGAGCGGCGAAATGAGGATCGCCGCCACGAGGATATTGAGCGCCGTCATCGAGACCGCGTCGTATTTGCCGGCGACGCGCTTCCCGAGCACGGTGTAAGTAGCAAAAGCCGTGGTGCCGCACAACGTGATCGCATCTCCGAGCAGGAACGGCGAATGCCCGGACGCGGTGTGGCGGCTTTCCAGCAACAAAATGCCGGCAATCGAAACCAGCATGCCGATCGCCTTGCCCGCCGTAAGATTTTCAAGCCTCAAGAGCCAGGCCCAGAGCAGCACGATCAAGGGACCGAGCGACACAACGATCGCCGAATGTTCCGATGTGGTGAAGTTCAACCCGATCGTGAAGCAGCCCTGATTGAGCAGGATTCCGAAGAACCCCAGATAGACGAACGTCCATAGATCGCGCAGCCGAAGGCGAGCCCGATCGCGCCGCGCA
>JAGWRH010000325.1 GCA_028876695.1 Acidobacteriota bacterium
CCCAGGGCTGTTGTTCGCCGACTCCCGCTGCTACCGCGCAACGGAAATTTCAAGGCATGAATGATTTCGCGCCGAACTGGCGTCTCCTCGAATAATGGGCGAAACGTTTCGTGTGCACCGGTTCGTCCTAGGAACGCGGACGACAGCGGCGCGATTTGCCGCGTCGTTTCAGGGAGATTTTGCTATCTTGGAGGACGATCTTCGGGGAATCGCTCATGAACATCCGCCACGACTGGGCGCGCGACGAGATCCGCACCGTGTACCAACTGCCGCTACCGGAACTGGTTTTTCGCGCGCAACTAGCGCATCGTGAATATCATCGACCGGACGAAGTGCAGATGTGCCGGTTGCTTTCGATTAAAACCGGCGGCTGTCCGGAAGACTGCGCGTACTGTTCGCAAAGTGCGCACTATAAGACGGACGTCACGCGCGAACCCCTGATGGACCCGGCGGAAGTGATCGCCACGGCTCGCCGGGCGAAAGCCGGCGGCGCGACACGATTTTGCATGGGCGCCGCATGGCGGCAGGTAAACGACGGGAAAGAGTTCGATCAGGTCCTCGATATGGTACGCGGGGTGGCGGCCCTCGATTTGGAAGTGTGCTGCACGCTCGGGATGCTGACGCAATCGCAAGCGCAGCGGCTGAAAAAGGCCGGCCTCACCGCGTACAACCACAACCTCGATACGTCGCCGGAGTTTTACGGCGAGGTCATCTCGACGCGCACGTACGAAGACCGCCTGCGCACGATCGGCCACGTGCGCGAGGCGGGAATCACTGTTTGCTGCGGCGGAATTTTGGGCATGGGCGAGAGTGACGAAGACCGCATCGGATTGCTCGAGCAGCTTGCGCGGCTCGATCCGCACCCGGAAAGCGTTCCGATCAACATGCTGGTGCGCAACGAGGGCACGCCACTGGAAGATGCCCCGGAGATTGATCCTCTGATTATGGTGCGGACGATCGCCACAGCGCGGATCCTGATGCCTGCATCGATGGTGCGGTTGGCTGCGGGCCGGCGGCGGATGTCGCCGGAGGCGGTGGCGCTGTGCTTCCTGGCGAGAGCGAATTCCATCTTCACGGGCGAAAAGCTGCTCACCACGCCGAATCCGGATGCCGGTGACGACGCGCGCTTGTTCGAATCGCTTGGAATGAGGGCGCTCCAGCGTGCCTGATAAACGCGAACGCGGCGCGGGAGCCGAAGCGGAGATTCATCGGCGGATCGCCGGGGAAATCGAGCAGCTTCGCGGGCACTCGCAGCTTCGCACGCTGGAAATTCCGGCCGGAATCGACCTCTCATCGAACGACTACCTTGGGTTGGCTTATGACCCGCGCGTGAGAGAGGCGGCCAGGGAATCGCTTGCACATGCCGGCCGAGTCGGCGCGACCGGTTCGCGGCTCCTTTCCGGCAACGCGCGGGAATGGGAGGATTTGGAGGCCGATTTCGCGGCGTTCGCCGGAACCGAAGCGGCGCTTTATTTTGGTTCGGGCTACGCGGCAAATCTTGGAGTGCTCACTTCCCTGCTTCGGCCGGGCGACGTGGTTTTTTCCGATGCGCGGAACCACGCCAGCTTGATTGACGGCATGCGGCTTTCCGGGGCCACCAAAGTAATTTGTCCGCACCGCGATTTGGACTTTCTTCGGAATGCATTGCACGAGCATTCTGGAGCTACCGGCGCGAAGCTGATCGCGACCGAAAGCGTCTTCAGCATGGAAGGAGATGTGGCACCGCTCGAGGGAATGCTGCGACTGGCGAAACAGCACGGAGCGGCGCTGGTGGTCGATGAGGCGCATGCGACAGGCGTCGGCGGACCCAGCGGCCGCGGGTTGGCGGCCGAAGCTGGGATCGAGCGCGAAGTTCTGGCGATCGTGCACACGTGCGGCAAGGCCTTAGCGTGTGCCGGGGCTTTCGTCTCCGGCCGGCAGGCGCTAAAGGAATTTCTGATCAATCGCGCGCGGACGTTCATTTTCAGCACGGCGATGCCGCCATACTTCGCGGGCCAGATCCGCGCCGCGCTGGAACTAGCGCGCGCAGCCGACCGGGAACGCACGTATTTGCGAGACATCGCGCGCGAACTGAGAGACGAGTTGCACGCGGCGGGGATCGAATGCGGGTCGAGTTCGACGCATATCGTTCCGGTGATTCTGGGCGGCAATGACGCGGCGCTGCACGTTGCCAATTCGTTGCAGCGCGCGGGATTCGCGGCCAGGGCGATCCGTCCGCCGACGGTGCCGCCCGGCACGGCGCGCATTCGCATTTCGCTGACGTGCAGGATTACCAGAGAGCAGATGCGACGCCTGGCTGAAGAGCTGCGCGGCGCGTGCGCGCTTGTTCGTCAGGGCGCCGAAACCGCCAATGCCTAGCCGGTTTTTCGTCACCGGCACGGATACGGGAATCGGAAAGACCGTCGTTTCGGCGCTGCTGTGCGCGGCGCTGGACGCGATTTACTGGAAGCCGATCCAGACCGGCTCGCGCGATGGAACGGATCGGCGCACCGTCATGCGACTCGCGGAATTGCCGCGCAGCCGCACGCGGCCGGAGAGCTACATTTTCGCGCCGCCCGTTTCGCCGCATCTGGCAGCGCGCCTGGCGGGCGCGCAGATCGAACTCCGCAAGATCAAATTGCCCGAGGTTTCGCCACAACAAAATTTGATTGCGGAGGGCGCGGGCGGCGTGCTGGTGCCGATCAACCACACGCAATTGATGACGGATGTAATCCGGCATCTTGGCCTCCCCGTGCTGCTCGCTTCCAGAACATCGCTCGGGACGATCAATCACACGCTGCTATCGCTCGCGGCCCTGCGCGACGCGCGGATCGACGTTCGTGGCGTGATACTGGTGGGCAGAGCCAATCCCGAAAATCGCAGGGCGATCGAGCACTATGGGCAGATCGCGGTGGTCGGGTGGCTGCCGCTGTTGAAAAAACTCGACAAACACAACCTGCTTGCGGCATACAAATCTCATTTCGACCGGAAGGCGCTGGAGCGATGAGCAACGGGCTGCAAATCTGGTATCCGTTTACGCCGCAGGCCCCGGGCGCGCCGCCGATCCGCGTAAAACGAGCCGAGGGCGTGTATCTCTACACTGAAGATGGGCGCCGCATCATCGACGGGATTTCGTCCTGGTGGGTGAATTTGCACGGGCACGGGCATCCGGAGATCGTGGCGGCCATCGCCGAGCAGGCCGCGCGCATCGATCACGTCTTACTGGCGGGCTGCACCAACGATACGGTGGAAGAACTCGCCGCCCGGCTCCGCGGCGTTCTTCCCGCGCAGATGAAGCACGTCTTCTTCTCCGATGACGGATCAACCGCGGTAGAAGTGGCGCTGAAGCTGGCAA
>JAGWRH010000326.1 GCA_028876695.1 Acidobacteriota bacterium
CCGCCATAGCAGACAAGAACCGATACGCCGACTCTTGCGCACGTCGCTTGCGGTCTCTGCCCTGGTTTGCTCGTCTTGCCAGCTCCACCAGCTTTCGCAACGTGACCGATGCACCCCCGGGCTGACTTGCCAGCCAGTCCCAATGTCGCGGCAACAGAGTAACTTCGCGGGCTATGACGCCCAACTTCGGTCGGCCGGGGTGCCTCGTTTCGCCTTCGGTTTTACGCGGTTCGCTGACCCGCGCGGCACCGGCTGAGGACTGGGCGTCTAGTCGCCGCAAAACGTCCGCGGCGCTGCCGCGAAAATCCACCTCGACCAATGCGCTGGTAATATCGTCAAAAATCAGCACCTGCGCCCACTTGTAGCGATCGATGGCCGCTTTGGCTTTCAGTGCAACGTCCCGCACATCGCCAGAGGCGATGGATTTCGTTCCCATGAAAGCGGTACACCGTGTAGTATGAAATTCAACCATTTGGGCCTCGACATTTAGTTCCGGGTACAACTATACTATCCGGGTATAATCAAGATGTCCAGAGAAAAGGCCCTGGCCGGTAGCACTTCGAGGTCCGCATGCGGCAGAGAAACTATTCCGCGTGCGGGGTGGCTATGGCAACTGAACCGTACGAATCAGGACTGATTGGGGGCGTCGAAAGACGTGAAATTGAGATCGTCGACTATGATCCTGAATGGCGCAAGAAGTTTGAAAGGCACGCTGAAACGATCACCAAGGCCATTGGTGGCTCCATCCTGCGCATCGAACATATCGGGTCAACATCCGTCCCCGGCCTTGCGGCTAAACCCATCATCGACATTCTTGTTGTATTGCCAGACTCCGCGAACGAGTCAGCTTATTTGCCCCAATTGGAAGCCGCGGGATATGTCCTGCGCGTGCGGGAGCCGGACTGGCATGAGCACCGTATGTTTCGAACCTTGGATAGAGACGTGCACATCCACATCTACTCAGCCGGCTGTCCCGAGATTCAGCGAAACTTGCTCTTCCGCGACCGTCTTCGAAAAAGTGCCCAGGACCGAATGCACTACGAAAAAACCAAACGTGAACTTGCCGCGAAGAGCTGGCCAGACATGAATGCCTATGCACTTGCAAAGACTGAGGTGATTGAAAGCATCATCGCTGCGGCACAAGCGGCGGGGAAAGTGTCGGATTGATCTGGGCCGGTGGCAGGTCCCTACCTTGGCTTTCCGTCTGCCATGATCGATCTGCAACTGGAAATATCGCGCAACACATAAACTACGAATTCCGTGAAAACTATACGGGTGCCGCACGCCTCGGGGTTCCGGCGTGGGCTTCCGATTTTTGATAGGACCTGCCGCCGCATTCTCGGTGCGGTGCACTCCGGCGCCCCCGGCGCACTCTGGTTTGTGTCAGGGCACGACTTTAGACGTGCCCTGAAGCGCGCGCGGTACCGCGAGCAGAGAGGTGTGTCCCAATGATCTTGAGCGGCCGATGCTTCAACGAGCGCCCGTGATAAGTCGCCGCTGAATTGTCCGGGTTCCTCGTTTTCGGCCTCTACTCGACAACGTGGCAGAGCTGGCGGACGACCTAGTTTCTAGCGCAGCTGCGCCACTAGCGCCGAAAGTTGCTGGATCACGGCACTGTCGTAAAGGATGATGTGCCCCTCGCCGGGAAGAATGGTGACGCGGGGCTTGATGCCACGTTTCCTCAGCGCAGCGGCGTAGCGTTCCGTAAAGTCGGGAGGTGCTGTGTCATCTTTGTCGCCGACTATCAGCCAGATCTTCGTCTGCGAGCTGATCTCGCTGACAGCGTCCACCGGGGAAATACTCGTGACCGGTTTGTCCCAAAGTGGATTGGGGTGGAGTGTGTTCATGTGTTTTCGCCAAACCGGCACATCGCAGGGGCATGACAAAAGTAGCGCGGCCTTCGCGAGTCCATTGTCTCGTGCGATCAAATCGGCGGAGATGGCGGCGCCGCCGGAATGGCCGACTAAAACCACCGCGGATGGATGCAATTGCCTCTTGAGTTGGCGGACGGCCGCATCCATCTGGTTCAAGACCTCTGGCGTGTAGTTATCGCCGAATCCACCGCCCTTGACCCCGTCGGATGTGTCGCCAGCTAGGTCCGTGTACCCCGGCCTGACCAGGGCGGCGGCAATGATCCCGTGAATTTGATTAGCAGCATTGGTCGCCAGGACGTAATCTACCCGGCCCAAATCACCGTGGAGAACGACAACCAGTATTGGGGCGCGGCCAGCGTCAGTGCTTCGGAATAGTGCCGCCCTGGTACGTTGACCAGCAGCACCGAGCCATTGTTTCTCGACCCTGGCCGCTCGCGCCGCAGGAGTGGCGACTACGAGCAGCGCCAATAGAACCGGTAATCGCATGATCCAACTCGAACGGTCTGCGTTTGAACTCACCTTGTCCTCGACGCGATCTGGCACGGATGTATATCGGTCAGTCCGAGCGATCTCTTCCCATCTGCGATATAGATCCCACATTGCCCGTTCAATTCAGCTTGCACGTGTAGTGGACGATTGACAGTGAAATCCGGTTTCTCGACGAGAGGATCGTAGTAAGTCCCGATTAGTCGCCCGGATGGCGCATTCTTCGCGCCGTGCACACCGGCGTCCCCGACGCACTCCGGTTTGTATCAGGGCACGACGTTAGTCGTGCCATAAAACGCGCGTGCCAGCAGAGCGTAGGAGCGCTGCTTGCTGCGTCCTGAACTCGCGGATGTCGCGCGGCTGTCATCCCGAACCTGGTCTCGACGCATTTTGTCGAGAACGGGGGTGAGGGATCTGCTTTTCACCCAGGGCGGGTGACAGTCGCTTCGTCCGCTCTGCCCCGCACGAAACGCGATGGCTGCTGACGGCGCATAACTCGTCAGCGCCATCTCCCGCGCAAACTCGCTGCGTGCAGCACGCCTCGGCGCTCAGGCCCGCGCTTCCAATTTTGAATCCGCGCTGCCACTGCGGCTTACATGTCGAGCGGGGCGGCCGAGCGAGCCTGTCACTCCGCCGGTGCGCCCTTGGCATTCATTTGCACGAAAACTTCCTTGAAAGTCGAAAGCGCCGCTTCATCGAACAGCACAAAATAAATCTTCTCCAGCGTGGTTTCGCCTTCCAAATGCCGCACCGCTTCCCGCAGCATGATTTCCGCGCACTCGCGAACCGGAAACCCCGCGATCCCCGTCCCGACGGCCGGCAGTGCGATCGTTTTCAGACCGTTCTGCGCCGCGATGCGCAGGCTGTGCGCCGTCGAACTGCGCAGCGTAAGCGCGGACGTGCGGCCGCCCAACTCCATGCTCGCCGCATGAATCACGTGCTTCGCCTTCAATTTCCCGCCGGACGTGATCGCCGCGCCGCCCAGCGGCACCGGACCGATCGCGTCGCATTCCGCCTGAATCTGCTGCCCGCCCTTGCGGCGAATGGCCCCGGCCACCCCGCCGCCAAGCTGCAGGTCGTTGTTCGCCGCGTTGACGATCGCATCGGTATCCATCTCCGTCAGATCGCCCTGCACGATTTCGATGTGATCGCGCGCGTTCATGGCGACCTCGCCTCGCGCAGCCCCGCCGAGCGCGCCGCTTCACTGACGATCACCGGCTGGAGCCCCAGCGTGTGTCCAAATCGGAGGCAAAGTTCCAGAGTCCGCTCGCTGGTTTGCGGCGCGCGGATAATCTGCATCGCACGCTTCAGTGACGTCGGTTCGCTAAATTGCAACCCCACGCAGCGTTCGGGACAATTGGTCATTTCCGCGAGATCCGCGATAGAAATGGATTCGGCCGTGCTCGCGAGCACCGCTTCCGGTTTCGCGAACTTATCGAAGAGCGTGAAGATTTCCAACTGCAATTCCTCGTCTTCCGGAGCCGCTTCGATCAAGAAATCCGCCGATCGTGCCACGTCGTTGATCGATTCCATGGTCGAGAGACTTGCGAGCGTGCCGCCGCCAGTCTCCCCGTTTTGCCGCGGGAACTTCTCCTGCGCCAAAGCCGCATCGAGAGCCACGGCAATGTACGACCTCGCCTCAGCCAATCGCGACTGCGAAATATCTTCCAGGATCACGCGGCACCTTCCGAGTAGCGCATAAGCGGCGATTTGTCTGCCCTTCGCGCCTGCCCCGATGATGCCAATCGTTCCCTCGAACGGATCGTCGCGCTCGTCGGTCATCGCCGCCAATTACAATTCCTTGATCGCATCTTCGTCGAATCCCAGCACGATCTGCTTGCCGCCGATGATGATCGGACGCCGGATCAGGTTCGGCTCCTTCGCCATCAGCTGGATCGCCTCTCTACGCGAAGGAGGATTGGTCTTCATGTTGCGGCTGCGGTAAAGCTCGTTGCGCGGATTTAAAAACTCTTTGTAGTCGCGTTCGCCGATCAACCGGTCGAGCTCTGCCGCGCTCAGCCGCTCGCTCGCCAGGTCGCGGAACCGCGGCTTGATACCGCGCTGCTCTACGAACTGCCGAGCTTTCCGGCACGTGGTTCACGTCGGCTTGTGGAAGAACAAGACCGACTTTCCTACCGTGCTGCCTGTCGGCGCCTTGTTGAGTTTCTTTGCCGCCATTCGCCTCTCCAGTCCCAACCGATTCTGACATGCCGAAGATGAATTGCAAGACAACATCACCCCGGCAAGGGGCTTCGCAGGCCGCCAAGCCGGATTCGAATAGCATGGCGAAATCGCGCCCTTTGAGGCATTTGCCGGCGCGAAAGAGCGGTTTACGCGTCAATTTCAGCGCAAAATCGCCGCACGTATGTGCGGTCTTATGCGATTCGATTCGTTAACGTTCTTCGGTTTTGGGCGAATGGGCGGAACGTCAGACGGAGAGGGTGGAGAGCGCGGCCGCTTGCGCACGGGACGGCGGTCGCGCGGCGCTTAATCCTTCAGGGTCTTCAAAAGGGCGGCTAACTTCTTGAAATAACGCTTCTTAAGTCCAAGCGTGGCGCCCGCGTTCTGCCCGCTGGTGCTCGGCAGAACGAACACTGACGCGCCGTACAGCTTTTCTTTCTGCAGACCCAGTTTGCACGCGCGCCCCGTGAATTTTTCATACGCCGTTTTTCCGTTGAACGCCACCACTCGCGGATGCAAGTCCTCCAGCTTCTGTGCGAGCAGGACGCGGCCTTCGGCGAATTCGTGGCGCTCGATTTCTTCGATTCCACGCGTCGGCCGCTTCACCAGGTCGGTCATGCCGATGCCGAATTCGATCATGCGCCGGTCTTCTTCGTAGCTGAGCGGTTCGGGAATCACGCCGGATTCGTACATGATGGGCCAAAATAAATTGGCGCGTCCCGCGTAGTAATGCCCGACGCGGGCGGAGCGGTCGCTGGGGTTGATTCCGACCAGGACCATTTTCATTCCTTTACGAAGATAATCCGGCAAAGTCCGCATGTGCAGGTAGATTATCGAAATCCCGCGCGAATCGAGCGGCAGTTCTCGCGGGCGTTGCCGTGTCGTGTACGTGCCGCGGAAGAACGCGTCGCGGGCGCCGGCCCAGCATGCCCCGGGCGGGATGCACCGGATCAGCGCGATGGCCGACGAGAGGGTATGCTACCATCAGTGCCGCGGGGTCATGATGAGTTCTCCCAAAGTTAATTCAACTCAAGCGACGTTTCTTCCCTCGCAAGTAGTCAAGGACGACGAATCGGCCCTGGTAAGCGCCGCGAAAACGGGCGACATCCAGGCGTTCGAGACCCTCGTCAGCCGCTACGAGCGCAAGATCTTTCGTCTCACCCAGAACATCACCCAAAACCGCGAGGATGCCGAGGACGCCATGCAAGAGGCGTTCCTGAAGGCGTACGAGCATCTGGACGGCTTCCAGGGCAACTCGCGCTTTTACACCTGGCTGGTGCGGATCGCGGTGAACCAGGCGCTGATGAAGCTGCGCCGCCGCCGGACTAATATCGTGTCGCTGGATGAAGATGTGGACACCAGCGAGGACACCATGCCCCGGGAGGTGGAGGATTGGGGACCTTCGCCCGAAGAGCGCTATCAGCAATCGGAACTTGGCGATATCCTGTCGAAAGCGATCGGAGATCTCGATCCGGGTTTTCGAATCGTGTTCCAGCTTCGCGACATCGAACAGTTGTCAACCGAGGAAACGGCGGAGGCGTTAGGGCTCTCCGTTCCCGCGGTCAAATCGAGACTGTTGCGCGCACGGCTGAAGTTGCGCCACAATCTGAACCGCTATTTTCGGCGAGGGGCGACGACGTGAAATGCAAGGAGATCGTAAAGGAGCTGGCGGACTATCTTGACGAGGACCTGGATGCGACGCTGAAGAAGTCCATCGAGGAGCATCTGGGCAAGTGCCAGGATTGCCGGCTGGTGGTCGATACGACCAAGCAGACCATCCAGATCTTCTGCAATTCCGAACCGGCGCCTCTACCCGCGGAAACGCGAAACAAATTGCATCACGCGCTGGCCAAGCATCTGCACCACAGAAACGTGACGCCCTAGACGCCGCGACCGTCCGCCGCGCGGCCTTCATCGCGCCAAACCGGCACTTCTTTCCCCATTCCCTGCTTGCGAGCAATTTCGTACACGTGGCCGGCCGTGACCACGTCCTCGATCGCAATTCCGTTGGATTTGAACAACGTAATCTGACCGGA
>JAGWRH010000327.1 GCA_028876695.1 Acidobacteriota bacterium
CGGAAAACAGCCGGTGGTGCTGATTCTGGCGTACTACAAATGCCCGCTGCTTTGCCCGGAAGTGCTGCACGGCGCGACGGAGTCGTTCAAACAGGTTGGCTTCCGAATCGGCGGGCAGTATCAAGTGGTGACGCTCAGCATCAATCCGAAAGAAGGGCCGGCGCTGGCGGCGAAAGAGAAAAAAACATACGTCAGCATCTACGGCGATCCGGCGGCGGCCTCGGGGTGGCATTTCCTGACCGGCACGATGCCGGAGATCAAGCGCGTCGCCGATGCGGTCGGATTTCATTTCAAATACATACCGCAGCTCGACCAATACGCGCACGCGGCCGGAATCGTGGTGCTAACGCCCGAAGGGAAAGTGGCGCAATATTTTTACGGGATCAAGTACCGGCCGGAGGATTTGCGGTTGGCGCTGGTGCAATCGTCGAAGGACAAGATCGGATCGGTGGTCGATCAGGTGATGCTCTTCTGCTGCACCTACGATCCGGATACCGGCAAATATCACGCGCTCATCGCGCGGATACTGGCGATTTGCGGGGCGATCACGATCGTGCTGATCGGCGGGATGCTTTTCTTGTTGTTCCGCATGGAATCGAAGCGGAATCCACAGCAGGTATAGAAGGCTGCCGACCACCTCGGCCTGGTGCGTCTCCTTCGAACTTTACCGAAGCGGGGTTAGCGCACGAACGCAGCGAATGTTCCGCGACCAGACGAGCACGCCTGCGCGAAGGCGGCCGCTACATAAACTTCGCAAAGCGATATCGCGCCGAAGAAGCAGTTCCCCCCCAGTGATTACTGCCCACACGCGGACCGACACATCGAGGAGTGGTCTGGGTTCGAACTAATGCCGCGGGGCGGATGGCTTTGACGCTGGCGCCGGGCCTGCCGCACCGCTATCGCTCGAAGCCGGAGCAGGCGCCGCGGAAGTAGTGGTCGAAGCACCTGGGCCCGAAGCAGAGTTCGGAGGGCTGGTTGGCGGCGCGGTGGCGGGTTGCGCGTGCGCGACCGAGGCCGCGGAACTCTCGGTACCCGCCGATTTCGCTGGCACAGCCGGTGCAGACGCTTCATCAGGAGCAGCGCAGCAAGCAGCGGAAACGACGGGCCTTGGCGCCGCTACTCCGGCGATATCAGAGCCCAATCCCAATTTTTGCAAGGTTGGAGCGTCGAGTTTGCCGGTCGCGTCGATATTGTTGGAAGACTGGAATTTCTGCAGGGCTGCGACCGTGCTGGAATCCCATTTGCCGGTCGCGTCGCCTTTATAGTAGCCGCCGCGGGCGAGAGCCGTTTGGATCTGCGTGATGCGGTCGGAGGTCGGGGCTTTCGGCAGGCGGACGCGATGGTGATAGGAGCGGCGACGGGAATGACGATAATGCGCAGCGCGATGCGATTTTTTGCTGGAGGCGTGCGCGGGATGCGCGGCATTGGAGGCCGAGTGCCGGGCGAAGCGCACGGTGCGGTACGAGGCGCGCGAACTGAGCGCGCGCCCGCGGCGAATGGCCGGTTTCGTGGTTGTGGCGGCCTGCGCGACGCAGCCGATCAACATTGATGCGAGAATTGCGATCCAGCGCGCCGGTTTCGTCATAGTGATTTCCATTTCAAATTGACGTCCTCATGTGAGCGCAAACCCGGGCACTTGCGCCCATTACGGACCGCAAGAGAAAACCATACGAACAGCAACGGCTGTGCAAACGCATCGAACGTCATGGCGAAGACGGAATCTGTCCCGCCAGGAACAGAGTCAGCCCGCTGCCCGCATCGCCGCGGCGTTCGATTTTGAA
>JAGWRH010000328.1 GCA_028876695.1 Acidobacteriota bacterium
ATAAAACGCCCAGTACACTGGGCGATTGAGGCCGGTAATCCCGAGCCCAGCGTACATCTGACGCCCGAACGCCGCACCTGCGACGATCACTACCGCGAGCAAGAACCCCAACATGATAAAGTACTTCGGCGTCACCACCGAGAGCGGCCGCAGCAGATCTTCGTTTATCTGTTCAGGCGTTTTCGTCGCCATTCCACGTGTCCCGTTGCAAATATGTGATTTTCGGCCGGGCCCCCAATTCTTCAAGCAATTTCCCGCCCCTGCTCGAAGCCGCCATCCGCGAGGCGCGGCTATTCGGATCGCTCAAATCGCCGAACACCATGGCGTTCGTGGGGCAGGATTGCACGCAAGCCGGCTGAATTTCGCCGTCCCTCACGTCGCGCTTCTCGGCTCGCGCGTTTGTTTCCGCCGCCTTGATGCGCTGCACGCAAAACGTGCATTTCTCCATCACGCCCACTTCGCGGACCGAAACGTCCGGATTCAGCTGCAGATTCAGCGGCTTATCCCATTTCGGATTGTAGAAATTGAAAAATCGCACGTTGTATGGGCAAGCATTGGCGCAGTAACGTGTGCCGATGCAGCGGTTGTACACCTGCCCATTCAATCCCTCTTCCGTGTGGTAGCTAGCAAACGTGGGGCAGACGGGCTCGCAAGGCGCCGCGTCGCATTGCTGGCAGAGCACCGGCATGAATTTCACTTTCACGTCCGGGAAATCGCCCTCGTAATAGCGCTCTACGCGGATCCAGTGGTTCGCGCGGCTGCGCGCCGCCTCTTTTTCACCGACCGTCGCAATATTGTTCTCGGCATGGCAAGCCACCACGCAGGCCTCGCAGCCTGTGCAGCGGTCCAAGTCAATGACCATGCCCCATTGATGAGCCATTTCCTCTCCAACTTGCGCCGCTTCTCCGGCAGCGCGTTTCTCCAGCTATCGGCGCTTCGCGTCCGGCGGCTCTTCCCTCAAACTCGCTCCGAAAAGAACCAGCTTCCCTTCTCCCACTCGCGCAATCTTCACCCTTGTCGCCGCCCATGCCAGCGAATCCGTCCCGGCCACGGTCATCGGAGCCAAAATCGAGATCGGATTCGCGCCGCGATTGCTCGCATACCGCGTGAAGTTTTCATGGCCCTGCCCGATCGGCATTGCAACCACGTCCGGCGCGATCCCCGGGGTGATCATCGCGGGTGCTTGCACCGAACCGTGCCGCGACGCAACTTCCACCAAGTCCGCTTGCTTGATTCCGAGTTTGCTCGCCGTTGCCGGATTCAGCTCCACCCAAGTGCCCCACATCGCCGTGGACATCGGATCGGGCGCTTCCTGCATCCACGGCAACGCGGCCAGCGACCCGTCATAGAGCATCTGTGAAGCGAACGGCATGAGATGGAATGGAAATTCGCTCTGGTTTCCGTCAAATTCCGCTGCGGCATATTTCACGGAACCCGAAGCCGCTTTCGCTCCGGTGGCTCCTTGAGCGGCGTCCTCTTGCGGACCCCACCATCCACCCTGCTGCTGCGCGTTCGACCAGAAATCGTCGGTGGTCTTCGCATCCTTCGAGCCTTTCGATTTATAAAGGGCCGCGAAATCTGCCTGAATCGCTTCGTCGTAGGTCTTCCACGGAAGCGCCTTCGCAAAATTCCCGCCCAGGCGATGCGCTAAATCGAGCAGCACGTCGGGCATGGCGCGCGTGTCATGGAGCGGCAGCACTGCCGGTGGCGCCACGCTAACCACGGTGCGGAGCGAGCCGGAATCGGGCGCATCTTCGACCCATGATTCGAGCGGCGAATGATCCGGCAGGATCAAGTCCGCGAAGATGCTCGTCTCGTCGATGAAACTGCCGAAGCTCGCGATCAGCGGCGCTTTCTCCAGTGCTCGCCGCAACTTCCACGCGGCCGGCGTGGCAAACGCCGGATTCGCGCCGTGAATCAGCAGCGCGCCAACTGAATTTGCGTTGGACTCGATCTGCTCCGCCAGTTTTCGAACGGCTTCCGCTCCGGAAGCTTCCTGCGCGCCGGCCGTTTTGTCATTGCTCGGATTCCAAACCGGACTGAACTGGATTCCGCCAGCTTTTCCGGCGCTCCCGAGCAGCGCGTTCAAGGCATTCACCGCGAGCGTATTGAACAGACCATTCGTGTGCGCCGCCGCCGCGTCACCGATCAATGCCACCGCGGGCCCGTTGGCGGCAGCCTCGTGCGCGATTCTGGTGATCGTCGCCGCTTTTACGCCGGTCTGCGCCGAAATTTTCTCCGGTGCGTACTCAGCCAATCCTTGCGCCCACCCTTCGATCAATTCGCCGGCGGCTCCCGCGGATGCCGCCGAGCGCAACTTATCCTGCATCAGCACGTGGGCAATGCCGAGCGCCAGCGCGCCTTCCGATCCCGGTGCGCACGGAACCCACTCGTCCGCGTTCGCGCCTGTTTGCGAGATTCGCGGCTCGAACTGCAGGAACTTCCCGCGCAAGCCCGCTCGCCCTTGCCGCATCGCTCCATAACCGAGCGACTGCGCGACCGGCGAATTCCACGTTCCCAGAAAATTCGCACCGAACGAGATGATGTAATTCGATTGCCCGAGCTCAACGGTCGGCGGTGCATCGTGACGAAAGCTCGCGGAGTTCGCGGCGCGCACCACGCCCTCATCGAAAAATGAAAACTCGATGTACTGCGAGTCCTTGAAGCCGCCGGCAAACGTCGTCGCAATATTCCTCCGCTGCGCTCTCAACGGACTCGTGAGGAAGACCAGCCGGCCCGGCAATCTGCCCTCGTGCAGCGACGAGAGCTGCGCCATCAAATGTTGCATCGCCTCGTCCCACGAAATTGCCTTGAATTCACCCGAGCCGCGAGCGCCGGAGCGCATCAGCGGCGTTCGGATGCGGTCCGGATGGTAGGTCACCTGCAAACCGGCGTGCCCCCGCGGGCAAAGCTTGCCTTGATTGATCGGGTGTGCCGGATTCCCTTCCAGCTTCTTGGCAAGCCCCATCTGCATTAACCCCAACTGCCCGTTACGAACGACCTCGGCGTCGCCTTCCATCACGCGCACCAGCAGCCCGCATCCCGCGGCGCACATTGTGCACACGCTCGGCTTCCACGTGGCGATTCCTGGAATCAGATCCTCTTCGGGAATGAACCGGATCAGCTGGTGGTCCGGACTGCCGCATGCATCGAGCGTCGCTGCCGCGCCGGAGATCGCCGTTATTTTTAGAAAATCGCGTCGTTGCATTCGATTCGTCTCAATCGTCCGTCAGTTCGGCCAGGAACCCCGATCGACTCTGTTTAGTAATGGCACGTAACGCAATCCGTCGGCGCGGCGTGCTGCTGATGGCACTCCACGCAAAAGCCCATCGTCAAATTCACTGAACGCACCGCCGTGATCTGCTTGCTCAAATCACCGTGGCACTGCGCGCATTGCACGCCGGCGCGAATATGCGGCGCATGATTAAACAGCACGTGCGATTCCAGGTTGAACCCATACACGCGCTGCCACGGCACGTCCTGTCCCTGATCGAAATAGGCCGTTAGCTTCTTGATCTCTGGCTTGTCCTTGGCGATCACGCGGTGGCACGTCATGCAGAATTTCACGCTGGGAATTCTCGCGTCCGGTCCTTGATTCACGCCCGCGTGGCAGATCACGCACTGCAGCCCGTTCGCGATATGAATTTTGTGAGGGAACTGGATCGGCTGCGTAGGCTGCGCGCGGTAGTCGAAAAAATCTTCGACGGCTTCGCCGATGCTCCGGTGCGCCGGCGTGAACACTGCGGAGCCGTAATCTGGAATGTCGCTAAATGGCCCGTTTTCCGCGGATAACTGCCGCTGCACCACGAAGCATGCCAGAGCTGCCGCGCCAACGATTACCGCGATCCGAAGCCAACGGTAAAAACCGCGCCGCGATGACGACAAATGATCCTCGCCCAAGGTGATCTGGTGCGACCCGCCATACTACACATACGATTCCCGGCTGTAAACCGGGTTTTCCGGGTGCGCCGTTGCACGCGGCTGGAAAATAACCGCTATCAACGCGTCAACGTTATCGGTTCGCTCGCGGGCCGTCAGTGACGCAGATCACGTATCCGATGTTCCCGAGACATTTTCGCGCTCACACCGACGCAGGAGAACATCGCAGCGCCGGCTGGTTCCGATGCAGAAACCATCGGTCTAAAACGACATGCCGTGAAAACCATCCGTTCGCTAAAAGCATCCGCCCCAGCGACTCGATCCATCGCTCCGGCAACCGCGTGCCCACATGGGTCGCGATATCGCGCCCGGAATCGCCGAACCGCGCCGCAAGAGCCCGCCGATACGGCTCGAGTTTCTCGCGCGTATAACTGCCGGCCGCGGCGATCGCTTTGGCCGCCAGCAATCCCGATTCGATCGCGGGACGAATTCCTTCGCCGCTTTGCGAGTACGCCAACCCGGCTGCGTCTCCGATCAACAGCATGCCGTCGTCGCAAATGTTCCGGTTGGTTTTGGAATAAAGTAGATAGGCGTGCCCCAGCATCGAGACGGGTAAATCGAATCCGATTTTCCCGGCATTGCGAAGATACGCTACAAAATCCGCCACGTGCGCCGGCAATCCGCGTGGGTCCAGCCGCCCGAGGCCAATGTTGAGAAAATCTTGCTTGCGAAAGCACCAGCCATACCCCTTCATGTCCGCGCAAAAAAATAGTTCCGGCATTTCGCCGCGAATCTCGCATTTTTCGCGCTGATCGGGCGTCATCTCGAATTCCATCTCCTGCGCCGCTACGGCCGTCTCTTTGCGCGCATCCGCGCCCAGGAACCGCGCCACGGGACAGAAGTGTCCGCCCGCGCCAATCACAATACGCGCGGCTATGTTTCCATTTACGATCCAGCGCTCACCCGCCCGCTCGAGCTGTTGCAATGGCGTGTCTTGCAGCACCCGCGCTCCCGAGCGGGCCAGCAGGTAGGCGTCGAATTCGCAGCGCCTGATCCCATAGCTGACCGGCCCTCGATAATCGGTCTCCACCTGCGGACCGCCGATGCGGCCCGTGCGAAACCCGCTCAAAGGTTGCAACACGCGCGTCCGCGCATACTCGCCCGTATCGATTTGCAGCTCTTCGATAACCGCGGGCGTGATCCAGCCCCCGCAAACCTTATCGCGCGGAAAACTTCGCTTGTCGATGATGACGGTATCGATTCCCGACCGCCGCAGAGCCCACGCGCACGCGGAGCCCGCCGGGCCGGCTCCGACGATCAGCGCGTCGCATGCATCCATTTGCGCTCTTCCACCGATTGCTGCGGCTCATAGATGTGAGCGCGCGTCCATGGGATGTCGCGGCAGTTCGCTCCCGCAAACGCGATTTGAAACAGTTGCAGCCCGCCGGTGCGAAACGACGCGAGCGACCCCGCCAGATACAATCGCCACGCCCGCGCGAACTCCGGCCCGAACATCTGTGACACCCGCTCCACAGACGCTTCGAAGCGGTTCAACCAATGCTCCAGCGTCTTCGCGTAATGCATTTGCAGATTTTCGACGTCCAGCACTGAAAAATTCCACGGCTCGAACACGCGACTCACCTCTCTCAGCGTCGGCGGATAGGCGCCCGGAAAAATCCGTTTCCTGATCCACGGGCTGAACGGATAGGGCCGGTTGCGTCCGATAAAATGCACAAGCCCCCGCCCCCAATCTCCAATCGTCCGATGAATCGTGCGGCCAAACTCCTCGTAGTGGTTTAATCCAACGTGCTCGAGCATTCCCACCGAGACAAACACGTCCTGCCGCCCCGAAATATTGCGGTAATCGTCCTCGACGAATTCCACGCGTCCGGCTAATCCTTCGCGTTTCGCCTGTTCGCGCGCGTAGGCGATTTGTTCGTGCGAAATGTTGAATGCGCGCACCGCCGCTCCGTAGCGTTTGGCCATATGCAGCGCCAGCGCGCCCCATCCGCAGCCGGCCTCCACCACTTTTTCTCTCGGCTGCAAGCGCAGCTTGCGGCAGACGTGATCCATCTTGGCCACCTGCGCGTCTTCAAGCGAGGCCGATGCCGTCGGAAAATACGCGCACGTGTAAACCATTCGCTCGTCGAGCCACAGCTTGTAAAAGTCGTTGCTCAGATCGTAGTGCCGGTGGATATTTTTTCGCGACCCGCGCGCGCTGTTGTTCTCCAGCCAGTCGAGCCACCAGGAACGTATTTGCGCGAACCGCATCCTTTTCTTCGCGGTGTCCTGCATTGTGCGCAGCACATCTTCGAGGAAGCGGACCATATCGCCGCGGATCTGGATCTTGCCGTCGGCATAAGCGTCTCCGAAGGCGACTTCCGGATCGAGCGCCAGTTTTGCCAGCGTGCGCCGATCGGAAATCACCACCGTTGTGCTGGGTTTCGACCCGTTGGGCGGTGTCGAGCGGTCCGCGTCTCGCCCGATCACGAGCCCAATGGACGGGTTGCCCGCGATAGCCAGAATCTTTCGGGTGAGCCATTGGTCTGTGGATGAGAACATCGTCGTGCCACCTCCGGTTGCGAAGGCCTCTAGCAACCCGCTGCACTGGTGCTTGAGAAATGTGCCATTCTATTAATGTATTGGCCGGTGGAATGTCAATGTTTTCAACGCGGTGAGCCGTCGCGTTTTCGGGTCTACGGCTGGGACGGAATCCCCGCTTTGGCAGCAGCTTTGCCGTTCAGCGTTTAGGTCTCGGGCTGGCGTACTTTCCGAACGGCTTCCACGAAATGCCGCGTGTCCCGCTTCCCGGCTAATCGTACGGTGCTCGCCTGTGGCCCCTTTTCGCCCTTTTCTTCTGCGAAATGGACCACGGTACCGACCTTCAACCGTCTAAATCCGCCGTTCAGGACGCTATCCTGATGGAAATAGATGTCGCGCCCATCCGGCGCCGTCAGGAAACCGTATCCTTCCTCCCGAAAAATTCGCCCCACCCGCGCGACGGGCGCAGGCTCGTGCCGCTTGACCTCGCGGCGCTGCTTGCGCGCGTATTCCTGCAGCCGCCGCGATGCCGCCTGAAACGCTCGATTGATCGCCAGGCGAAGGTTCTTGCGCGGCGCGTCCAGCTCTTCCTGTTTCGAGACGGCGGTCTTTTTCACCTGCCGCAGCCGGTGCGCCAGTGTCGGCGCGCGCTTTACCACAATCTCGCCGCCCGGCAGCGTAAGGTCGATCCGAACTCCGTAGGCCGCGCCATTCCTCCTGTGCCGGTGGGGCACCTCGACGGCCACACGACAGCCCATGATCGGCTGGTAAAAGGTTTCTAATTTCCCGGCTTCCTCTCGGATCCAGTCCTTCACGTTCTCTGAAGATTCCATGTTGCGAAAGGTAATCTGCATGGGCAACTGCATAGGCAAGCTCCCGGCGCGCAGGTGCGTCCAACATGTTGGAAGAAGCCGCGCTCTGCGATCAGCGGCTTCCTGTATCTATCATAAGCCTTGGGCGCCGCTCGCGGGTCAAACCAATAAGCGGCTACCTGCGCACCGGCGCTCAGCCATTAACCTTGGCCTCCCATCCTCATAATGAACGGGTTCGGCGCGTTGCCGACCGTATCGATCCAGACGCTCTTGGTCTGCAAGTATTCGCGAATCGCCTCCATTCCGCTTTCCCGGCCAATTCCCGACCGCTTATAGCCTCCAAAAGGTGACATATAGCTGACCGCGCGGTACGTATTCACCCATACGGTCCCGGCTTCCAACCGTTCGGACATCATCAGCGCCCGCCTGATGCTGGTCGTCCACACGCCCGCTGACAGTCCATACATCGAGTCGTTCGCGATCCGGGTTGCTTCCTCTTCGTCATCGAAAGGAATGATGGAAAGCACCGGCCCGAAAACCTCCTCTTGCGCGATGCGCATATTCGGTTTCACGCCCGTGAAGATCGTCGGTTCCACGAACCATCCGTTGCCGCATTCCGGCCGCTTTGCCGGCCCGCCGCCAAGCTGGCAAGTCGCGCCTTCCTCTTTCGCGATGCGGATGTAATCGAGCACTTTTTGATACTGCGGCTGGGTCGTGATCGGCCCCACTTGCGTATTGGGATCGATCGGGTTACCCATCTTCGCCGTTCTCGCCATCGCCAGCAGTTTTTCGACGAATTGATCGTAGATCGGCCGATGCAGCAGCAGGCGCGATCCGGCGATGCACGTCTGGCCCGTCGCCGCGAAAATCCCGGAAATCGCGCCCTTCACGGCCTCATCCAGCTCCGCATCGTCGAATACGATGTTGGCGGATTTTCCGCCCAGCTCCAGCGTTACCCGCTTCAAGCCGCGCGCCGCCATTGAATAGACGTGCTCGCCAGTTTTATCTCCGCCGGTAAACGCCACCTTCGCCACATCCTTGTGGGTCACCAGAGTTTCACCCACTTCGGTGCCGAATCCGGCCACGATATTGACGACGCCCGGCGGAAACCCCGCGCGCTCAAATAGCTCGCCAAACTCCAGCGCCGATACGGACGCGAACTCTGACGGTTTCCACACCACCGTGTTCCCCGCCGCCAGCGCCGGCGCTAATTTCCACGTCGCCAGCAGCAGCGGCGAATTCCATGGCGTAATGGCCGCCACCACGCCCACCGGTTCCTCGCGCGTGAAATTGAACACGCCCGGCTTGTCGATCGGAATCACGCGGCCTTCGATCTTGTCCGCCAAGCCGCCGAAATAGTGAAACCATTGCGGGATGTATTTCACCTGGCCGCCCATCTCCGCGATCAGCTTGCCGTTGTCGGTTGTCTCGATCTGCCCTAGGCGCTCGGCCTCTCCCGCGATCAGGTCAGCCAGCTTCCGCAGCAAATGTCCGCGAGCCGTGGCCGACATATTGCGCCACGCCGGATCGTAGAACGCTTTCTTCGCCGCGGCGACCGCGCGGTTGATATCTTCACTCGCGCCGCGCGGGATCAGCGCCCACGGCTTTGCCGTGTACGGGTTCACCGATTCAAACCAATTCCCCGTGCTAGGCTCCACCCATTTCCCGCCGATCAACATCTTGTGTTTCTTCATTTCACCGGCATGTGCCGATGTGACCCCTGCCTGAGTTGTCGTCGCCATGGTTTATGCCCTTGATGCCGCTTCTTTCTGTTCCTGCAGCACCTCCCGCGCAATCCGGAACGAATCTACCGCCGCCGGCACGCCGCAATAAATCGCCACTTGTAGCAACACCTCTCGAATTTCTTCCGGCGTCACGCCGTTCACCAGCGCACCCTTCAAATGCGCGCGGAGCTCGTGCGGACGGTTCAGCGCACTGATCATCGCCAGGTTCAACATGCTGCGTGTTTTGCGAGGCAATTGCTCGCGGCCCCAGATCGCTCCCCAGCAATACTCGGTTACCAATTCCTGCAGCGGCCGGTTGAAGTCATCCGCTGTCTCAAACGCCTTATCCACGTACTCCTTGCCCAAAACCGCGGTTCGAATTTGCCGCCCGCGCTCAAACGTGCTCTTATCCATTTCGTCGTCCTCTCCTGGTCTAAAATTTCAATGGTATCGATTCGCTTTCTGGCTTGCCATAACGCTATTGCGAACCTACTCGTACTCCCGCCCATTCTTCCACGGTTCTCGCCATCGCGGTCATGTCCGCGTCGTAACCCTCCGACGCCGTCGCGATCGAAAGCAGTTGCCGCACCGCGCTACCCACCACCATCGGGACTCCCAGCGCATCGGCTTCGCCCATACACAATCGGATGTCCTTGTTCAGCAGACCGATGCCGAATCCGTAGCTGAATGTGCGCGAGATCACGTGCTGCTTGATTTTGTCCTGCGTCGCGCTGTTCCGCGCTGTCCCGGCATTAAACACATCTACGATCAGCGATGGAGCGAGCCCCGCCTTCACTCCCATCGCCATCGCTTCGGACGTAATCGCCATCGCCGTGGCCGAGAGCAAGTTGTTCAGCAGCTTCAT
>JAGWRH010000329.1 GCA_028876695.1 Acidobacteriota bacterium
CCGCCGGCACGGCCACGCCGACGAGGAGCAGCGCGCGCCAGCCGCGGAGCTGGGCGCGATAGCTGAGGTCGATATCCTCGACCAGGGTATCGGCGCTCCACCCGCCGGCATCGTCGATCGCGGCGCGGCGCCAGATGCCCGCGGTGCCGTTGAAATTAAAGAAAAGGCCGCTGCGGTAGCGCGACGAATGTTCGATGGCGAAGTGGCCATCCAGGAGAATGGCCTCGACTTCCGTGAGCACGGAATAGTTTCGATTGATGTAGCTCCAGCGGGTCTGCACCATGGCCAGCGTGGAATCGGCGAAGTACGGCACGGTGCGTCGCAAAAAATCGGCCGGAGGAATAAAGTCAGCATCGAAGATGGCGACGAGTTCCGCGGATGAGACTTTCAGGCCTTCGTGGAGGGCGCCGGCCTTGAAGCCTTCGCGATTGGTGCGGTGAAGGTACGTGATCGGGATGCCCAACGCGCGGTGGCGCTCCACGCAATTGCGCGCGACCTCCTGCGTCTGGTCCGTTGAATCGTCGAGGACCTGAATTTCGAATCGATCGCGCGGATAGTCGAATTGCGAGACGGCTTCGATCAAACGCTCGATCACGTAGCGTTCATTGAAGATCGGCAGTTGGACAGTGATTTTGGGCCACTCGGAAATTTCGGGAGGCGGAGGCGCGACGTTGCGCCGATTCTTGAAAAAATTGTAAACCAACGTATAGCGATGGATGCCGTAAACCGACAGGGCCACCATCACGAGGAAATAGGGCAGCATGATGGCCAGGTCGAAGGCGTTGGCCTGATACAGGCCGCGAAACGTTGGATCGGTGAGCTGATGCCAATAGCGACTGACGGGGCTGAATGCAAGCAGCTCCGACACGGCCAAGCTGTACAACGAAGTCAACAATTTCGTACTTTCGGTCCTGTCATAGGGCCAGGTTGCCGGATTGATTGGAGTGGACGGTGAGCCAAGGCGTCATTATACGGGCAGGGGAATCAGTGTCAACGACATGATCTTCGCGCGGACGAAAACACGGGAATGGTGGGGCTGGGGAGAGTCGAACTCCCGACACGCAGTTTAGGAAACTGCTGCTCTATCCATCTGAGCTACAGCCCCGGGTGAGATGCACTCATTTTATACGCAAACTCGGAATTGGCCGCGAAGAAGATTCGCCGCAATGACGAGCCGGATCGCGCAAACTAAGCCACGTCGCAGCGATATTCGCGATTCAAGCGACATCCAGGATGGGATCAGGAATATACCTGATGCGCGGAAAAAATGCTTCACAGGTTTCGTGCAATGTTATTCTATCTGTGAGGTCGCGGCTGGGGATCAAGCTAGGCCGAGCATCGTCGTGTTGGCGGTCCACCGGTGAATGTTGGACTGACAAAGGATCCGAAAGTTCAAAAGTAAACCCGATTCGGCGTTGCGGCCGACGTATTCGGTGGCGGGTGCAGCGCCCGAGCCATTCCGTGAACGGTAATTCATTTCAGCCGCGCATGCGTCCGATGACCGAGATGTCCTTGAGACTTCGCTGCGAAATCATCGCGCTCTTGATTCCCAGCCTGGTATAGCTAGAGACCCGGTAGCAGTGCGGAGACGCCTTGCGACTCAGCCTACGGCTCATCCTATTGCTGGTGGTCGGGGTCACCGCCGTCACATTTTTGGTGGCCCGGACGCAAGTCCGCGCGGAAAAAGCCGGACTTCGCGACGACCTTCAGCGGCGATCGGAAATCCTCGCCGAAAGCCTCCAGGAACTGGTCGAGCCGGCGCTCGGGGAGCGATCGCACTACGAGTTGCGGCGCATCGTGGAACGATTCGGAAACCGCGAGCGGCTCGCGGGTGTGGCAATTTACGATCTCGATGGGAAAGTGATCGCAGAAAGTCCGCGCCTATCCGAGCGGCTCGATCCTCCCGCACCGCCCCTCGACGCAATCCAATCCGACCAGGCCACTGGAAAATTTGTGAACCTTGCGGGCATTCCGATGCACGCGTATTACGTGCCGCTGCACAATCAGGGACATGTGGTGGGCGCGCTGGCCGTATTTCACGACGCCACGTACATCTACCAGCAGAGCGATCGAATCTGGCGCGATACGATGTGGCACGTTGTGGCCGAGGTGCTGCTGATCGTGTTTGTGACCATGCTGATCATCCGGTCGGCGATCGTGGTACCGATCTCCCGGACAACCCAGTGGATCCGGCAGCTTCGCAACGGAAAGGGGAAATTCCCTCCGCGGCCGAAGATGTCGGACGAGCATTTTTTGGCGCCGCTTTCCGAGGAAGTGATGAATTTGGCGCGAAGTCTGGCGGAGGCCCGCGCCTCGGCGGAGGAGGAAGCGCGGCTGCGCGAATCCGGCGACGCGATCTGGACGGCGGAGCGCCTGCGGCTGACGATCCGCAGCCGCACGGAACAGCGGTCACTCTTCGTGGTGTCGAACCGGGAGCCGTACTCGCACGTCCACGGGCCGAAAGGGATCGAGTTGCAGGTTCCGGCGAGTGGGCTGGTGACCGCGCTGGAGCCAGTGCTGCGCGCATGCGACGGTACGTGGATCGCCGCGGCATCGGGAAGCGCGGATCGAGAAACGGTGGACGCCAGCGATCGCATACGCGTTCCTCCCGATACGCGCGAGTACACGCTGCGGCGCGTTTGGCTGCCGAAAGCCATTGATGACGGGTATTACTACGGATTTGCCAACGAGGGGTTATGGCCATTGTGCCATATCGCCCACGCGCGGCCGGTCTTCCGGTCGAGCGACTGGGAAGCCTATCAAGCGGCCAACCAGACCTTTGCCGATGCGGCGCTGGCGGAAATGGCCGGAAGCAGCCAGCCGCTGCTTCTGGTGCAGGACTATCACTTCGCGCTATTGCCGCAGATGATCAAGCGCAAGCGGCCAGCAGTGCGCGTGGCGATCTTTTGGCATATTCCGTGGCCCAATCCGGAAGCGTTCGGCATATGTCCGTGGCGCAGGGAATTGCTCGACGGATTGCTTGGCGCGGACATGACCGGTTTCCACACGCAGGCGCATTGCAACAATTTTCTCGAGACCACCGATCAGACTGTGCAATCGCGGATCGAATGGGAACGCTTCGCGGTTCGCCGCAACGATCACTTGACGCTGGTACGCCCGTATCCCATCAGCGTGGATATGCGCGAGCGGCTATTCGGAAACGAAGCCGGCTCACCGTATCTGCTGCGCGCGAAACTGCTGAAAAATTTGGGCATCTCGGCGCAGTTTTTGGGAGTTGGCGTCGATCGAATCGATTACACCAAGGGACTGCTCGAACGATTTCGCGGCGTGGAGCGCTTCATCGAGAAGAACCCGCCATATCGCGGAAAGTTCACCTTCGTGCAGATCGGCGCGCCGAGTCGCACCAGAATCGAACGCTACCAGCAGTTTTTGACCGACGTTCAGGCCGAGGCGGCGCGCATTAACGCGCGATTTCAGACGCCGGACTGGCGCCCCATCATTCTGCTCACGCGGCATCACAGCCACGAAGAGATTTTGCCGTACTACCGCGCCGCCGATTTGTGTCTGGTCACCTCGCTGCATGACGGCATGAACCTGGTGGCCAAGGAATTCGTAGCCGCGCGCGACGACGAACAAGGCGCGTTGATCCTCAGCCAGTTCACGGGCGCCAGCCGCGAACTGCGCGATGCGCTGATCGTCAATCCGTATGATACCGAGCAGGTGAGCGATGCGATTCGACTGGCGTTGGAGATGGATTCGGACGAGCGCCACGAGCGCATGCACCGCCTGCGACGCACCGTTCGCGAGAACAACATTTACCGCTGGGCCGGAACGCTGATTACGGACTTATCGGAACTTCGCGTCGAGGAACCGGACTTCGCCGCGGATCGCCCGAATTGAAGCGAGCACCAGCCTGCCGGCTAACGTTTGGAGGGCGGAGCGCTGGTGTACCGATGGAATGTGATTTCCGCGACCTGCTGCTCGCCCTCCTTCGGAACGATCTCAAACCGCTCGACGAACGTATCGGGGGCGGATCGGCTGAGCGACCATCGGCTGCGCCGGCCGTGATCGACGCTTTCAAAGAGTATGCGCTTTGCATCGACGCTCTTCAGGATCAGTACCGTGGGTCCGGACTTCTCCCAAGGCGTGAGAGCGGGAGTGAAATGGCGGACGCGCAGCTCGATTCCGCCGGGCGTTAACGCAATCGTGTAAAACTCCACCACCAGCGTTTTGCCATCTTCGGATTCCTGAAAGGCGCCGACCATCACTCCCGATTGCGGCGCCATCCAAACCTGCTGCGCGGCGCGGGGTCCCCATTCGCCCTGCCAGTGGCCGGCGAGCCACGTGAATGGCGATAGGGAAGGCTGCGAGGCGGTGGAAACGGGAGTCGCGGGCGGCATTTTTGCGCCGCGAGTCTTCAATGCGCCCGTCCCTGCGGGCTGCTGGGCCGCGGCGGACGACGGCGCGAGGAACAGCACCGAACACAACAGCGGCGTCACGGCGAGAACGGCAGCTAGCGATAATACTGGCGCTGGGCGCTTGATCACGTTCCTCTCCCACGTCCTGCAAAATTAACAGTAGTGTACTAGACGGACGCCGAAAATCGTCCTCCAATGGCATCTCAATCTCGCGCAAACGCGTCTTAGCCAAAACGATTCAGTAACGGGCTGGGTGGATTCTTTTGACCGGCCTCAACGGCTATACGATAATGGTATTCCACTGGCGAAAATGAAGAAGAACCTCATCCTCGGGTTGTTTTTACTCGCGGCAGGCGCGCCGCAGGTATTCGCGAATGGTCCGCAGGCCGTCGAGAAACCGGCCGATCCGCAGCCGGTCGATTCGACAAAATCGGCCGCAACCAACCCGAAGCAGGCCGACCTGTATTTCGACTTGATGATGGGTCATCTGAAAGAACTTCAGTTCGAGGAAAGCGGCAGTGCGTCCGCCGCGGACGATTCCATCGACTACTACAAGAAGGCGCTGCAGATCACCCCGCATGCCTCCGTAATCCTGGAGCGGCTTGCGGAAATCGACGCAAAATCCCAGCACTCCGCCGAAGCCATCGTCGAGGCACAGGCGGCGCTGCAATCCGACCCGAGCAATGTGGACGCGCACCGGCTGCTGGCGCGCATTTACGTCCGCTCGTTGAGCGATCAAGCGGCAGGTTCGAGCCAGCAAGAGCAACTGACCAAGGCCGTGCAGCAGTTCGAAGCCGTTTTGCAATTGTCGCCGAACGACACGTATTCGGCTCTGTGGCTGGCGCGCCTCTACGGATTCGAGAATCAACCGGACCAAGCCGAAAAGGTATTGCGCGGAGTTCTTCAGCGCGATTCCGAAAACGAACCGGCGCTGGAGCAACTGAGCCAGTTGTTCATTGACGAGGGGCGCGCGCCGGAGGCGATCTCGCTGCTCACCAAGGCGGCCGACGACACGTCGTCGCCCGATCTCTACGGCACCTTGGGCGATGCGTACACGCACGCGCACGATTACCCGCATGCGGAAGCCGCCTACCGGAAAGCAATCGATGGCGACCCCACGGACGCGAGCCATCGGCATGGGCTGGCTCAGGCGCTTATGGCGGAGGAGAAGTACAGCGACGCGCTGGCACAGTTCAAGCGGCTCACCCAGATGGAGCCGAATTCGGCGGATAACTATTTACGAATGGCGGAGCTGCAAAGGCGGCTCGGCCAGTACGCCGATGCGCAGGAAAGCTTGACGCACGCGCAGCAGCTTGCTCCCGGAAGCATGGAGGTGCTCTATAACCAGGCTTTGCTCGATGAAGATCAGAACCATTATGACCAGGCCGCGAAACTTTTCTCCGATGCCATCGCGTCTCTCGAAGCGCAGAAGGGGAGCCAGCAAAATACCAACGCCTTGATGATTCTGTACGAGCAACTCGGGCACGCCTATAGCCAGGAGCGCAGTTATCCGGAGGCGATTGAAACTTTCGAGGACATGGGCAAGCTC
>JAGWRH010000330.1 GCA_028876695.1 Acidobacteriota bacterium
AATGGCCGCGCTGGGTAGGCTTTCGGCGGGCATCGCGCACGAAATCCGGCAGCCCCTCACCGCGATGACCGGCGCACTAAAGGAGCTGGCGCGACTTGCGCCCCTCGACGAGGACGATAAGCGGCTTGTGCAGATTGTCAGCCGCGAATCGCAGCGCCTGAACCAGATCATCGGCGATTTCCTGGATTACTCGCGCGAGCGGCGGTTTTCGTTCGCGGATGTGGATCTGGCGGCCGTGCTCGACGAGACACTGTTGTTGCTCGAACGCGGCGTCGAGTCCAGCGGCAATTACCGCATCGAGCGGAGGTTCCCGGCGCGCGGCGTGCGAGCGCGGGCCGACCGCGATGCCGTCAAGCAGGTCTTCTGGAACGTGTGCAACAACGCCCTTCGCGCCATGCCGGACGGCGGCGTCCTGAGCGTTGGCCTCGATGCCGACGATACCTGGGTTCGCATCAGCATCAGCGATACCGGCGTGGGTTTCAACCCGCGCGAATTGCCGCGTATGTTCGAGCCGTTCCAATCCGGATTCGCGGGCGGCACGGGACTCGGCCTCGCGATTGTCTATCAGATTCTCCAGGCGCATGGAGGGCGAATTCACGTCGACACGAAGAAATCGAGCGGCGCCACATTTGTGGTGGAGATTCCGCGCAGCGCGGCGGCACGCGCGGCTTCGGGTTCGCGATCGCAAAGAGGTGCCGAGCTCGCACAGGTAGAGGCGAGGAGATAACCCCGTTCATGGCCCATATGCTCATTGTCGATGACGAGCGGTCGATCTGTGAATTGCTTGAAATCAGCTTTCGCAAGGAGGGGCACAGGATCGATCTGGCATCCAACGGCGAGGCGGCCAAGCGCAAGCTTTCCGCGCAGGTCTTCGATATCGTCGTTTCGGACATCTGCATGCCGGATATGGACGGCGTGGAATTGCTGCGTTTCTGCAAAGAAACGTCTCCCGATACGATCTTCATCCTGATCACCGGCGTGCCAACGATCGATACGGCCATCGAAGCCGTAAATTTCGGCGCCGACCGCTACGTGATCAAGGGCGATCGATTGCTCGACGAGTTGCGTCCGGCGGTGCAATCCGTCACCCGGCAGTTGGAGCTTAAGAAAGAAGCCGGCTACCTGAGGCGGGAATTGCGGCGGCTCACCGGGCTCGATCACATGATCGGAACCAGCCCCAAGATGCGCACCATTTTCGAGCTGATTCAGAATATCGCTCCGCAATCGAGCCGCGTGCTGATCACGGGCGAGAGCGGCACGGGAAAAGAGCTTGTCGCGCGAGCCATTCATGAAAATAGCGCGCGCGCGAAGAACCCATTCGTCACCATCAACTGCGGCGCTTTCCCGGAGACGCTGCTGGAATCGGAGCTCTTCGGCTACATGAAGGGTGCGTTCACTGGCGCGAACGAAAACCGCCGAGGATTATTCCAGGCGGCGCACGGCGGCACGCTTTTCATGGACGAGATCGGCAATATGAGCGTCACCATGCAGGTGAAGCTCTACCGCGTGCTGCAGGAAGGCAAAGTTCGTCCCATCGGCAGCACGGAAGAATCGGACGTGGATGTCCGGGTGATCGCCGCGACCAACAAAGACATCGAGAAGGAAATCGCCGAAGGGCGTTTTCGAGAGGATTTGTACTACCGCCTGAGCGTCATTCCCATTCATCTGCCGCCGCTGCGCGAGCGCCGCGAAGACATTCCGTTGCTGGCGCGCGAATTCCTCGGCCGGTTTTCGAAAACGATGAGCAAAAATGTGGACAGCATCGAGCCCGAAGCTATGCGCCTGCTGGAAGTGTACGACTGGCCCGGAAATGTCCGCGAGCTGGAAAATACAGTTGAGCGCGCCGTGGCGCTCGAAAGCGGCCACCGTGTTTCGGCGGAAACGTTGCCGGAACGCATCCGCACCCACGCCCAGGAACTTGTACCGCAGCTTACCCAAAACGGGAACGGAATCAGCTTGCCCGAAGAAGGTGTGAACCTCGAAGAGCACATCGCCAAATTGGAACGTTCGTACCTTTTAGCTGCACTGGAGCGTTCCGGCGGCGTGCGAACCCGCGCTGCGGAGCTGCTGCGCATGACCTACCGCTCGTTCCGGCATTACGCGAAGAAGTACGGGGTCTAGCTCCGTCCTTGTCGAGCGCTGGACCTTTCGGCTGCTCGGCCACCCACATCCACCGCTCCGCGAGACTATCGGGAATCGCGGCCTTGTCCTTTGACCTTGGCCGTTGGACAACCATGGCCGTACCCGACAAAAGGTGGCGGGAAAAGGTGGCAAAATCCGTCGACATTTCTTGGCTGCGAATCAGCATGGGCTTGCCCTATACCCGTCCGCGACGGCTGTCGATGGCTCTAAGTCCCCTGGTTTTAACACGCTGGCGTCTGCAGTGCTCTAACGGTAAATGGACGCCCTGTAATCGGCGCCGGGATTGCTTTGTTCTAGGGCTGGAGGAGCACAGCTCCCGGGAGAGAAGAATAAAATGAAGATCAACCAGCGCCAAAAGGGCTTTACTTTAATTGAGTTGCTGATCGTGGTGGCGATCATTTTGATCATCGCGGCGATCGCAATTCCGAACCTGCTGCAGTCGAAAATGGCGGCGAACCAGGCTTCTGCCGTGGGTTCTCTGCGAACCATTAACACCGCGGATGTGACCTATTCATCGAGCTACAACATCGCGTATGCCAACACGCTCGCGATGCTCGGCGGACCGACCGGTGTGGCGGCGACCTGCAACCTTTCCGAGCTGATCGACCCGGTCCTCTCGACGGCGACTGCCGGCGTTCCGAAGAGCGGCTATACCTTCACCTATACCGGTGCGACGGCCTTCACGGGCGTTACGCCCGCCGGCTGCACGGCGGGATGGCTGAACTTCTCTGTGAACGCCACTCCGCTAAACAATTCGACCGGCCACAACGTGTACTGCATCGATGATTCCGGTGTGATTCGCGTGGACATCACCGCGGCCTACAACGGCAACGCCTGCGGCACGAGCGGTTTGCCGGCGATGCAGTAAACTCAAAACGAACCAAAGTACGACATCGGAGGGACCTCACGGTCCCTCCTTTTTTTGGCAACACGGTCTTCGCGTCACGTTACACTGGCGTGTGTTTCAGCCGCCCGGCAACAGCGAACCGAATCCCACACCTCTCGCGCGCGCTTCCTCAAATCTGCTGGTGCGGTCTACTAATGAAAACCGGATCGCCTTCAGGATGTCGCGCCGGGTCCTGCTGGTGCTCTGTGTCGCCTCAGCGGCGGCATTTATCGCGCTCTCCAGCAGGGCAGGCGCAGCCGAGGCAGGCACCTCGACTGTAAAGTCATTGGAACACGCCATCGAAGCGCGC
>JAGWRH010000331.1 GCA_028876695.1 Acidobacteriota bacterium
CCGATGCCCGTGGCCAAGGGCCGGTTTAAGAATAAGAAGAAGACAGCATGAGCGAAGCGCGAGTTCCATCTGGAAAAAGGCCGTATCGGCGGCCGGTGCCCTCGGAAATGCCGGCTTTCGACCGCGAGCTCGCCAGCCAGGGACTGCGGCAGTTCCTGGATCTAGCGATCCGCGAAATGGGGCTGGAGCTGCAATACGAAATTTCGACGGCCGAGGCAACGGAGGGCAAGGGAGAAGAACCGGCGCTGGTCGCGTCGTTCCGGGGCGCCGACGAGGAATTGCTGCTAGCGAGCCACGCCGAACTGCTGCTCGCGCTCGAGCACATCGCGCATCGCTGGCTGCGGCTCGATCCGCGGCTGCACGATCAGGTGCGCTTCGATTGCGGCGACTACCGCACGACGCACCTTGACGAGCTGAAGCTTTCCGCGCGGGTGGCGGCGCAGCGCGTCCGCGAAACCGGCCAGGCGTTTCGATTTAATCCGATGTCCGCACGAGAGCGCCGGATCATTCATCTGGAGTTGAGCGGTGCGCCCGGCGTGCGCACCATTAGCGAGGGCTCGGGGGACCGGCGCCAGCTGGTGATTTACCCCATCAAACCAAGAAAGTAGTTCGTGAAGAGGCAAGCGAATTCGCGGGCTGCGATGGAAATTACCGTCGTGCGACCGCGGGACTGGGCCGCCGGCAGCGTGGCGATTGTAATTAGCCGCCGACCTAGAGTTCTACCGCGTAGCCCTGCTTGCCAACGTTGATGCACTTCGTTGCGCCGAGCATTTCGGATTTTCCGGCAGTCTCGTGGATATGCCCGCAAAATAGGAACGACGGCCTGGCGCGTTCCACCCAGGCGCGGAGGGTAGGACTTCCCGCGTGCTTTCCCGGCGCGAATTCGTCGAGTTTGGTGTTGGACGGCGGGAAATGCACCACAAGATACAGCTTTTCGATCCCGTCGAACGCGGCGAGCGCTTCGGCGATTTGCTCTTCGGAATATTCGCCGGGAGTATTGAAGGGCGTGATGTTGCTGTAGCCGAGCCCGGCCCATGTGGTTGCGCCGTTTCCGGACTTGACGGAGCGCACCTGCCGATGAAAATCGACGAAACCGTGCCGCGCGCAGAGGGCCCGCGTGTCGTCGTGTGTTTCATGGTTGCCCGGCAGCAGCCAGAGGCGCTCGCCGAGGGGCGCGAGGATTTCGCCGCAGCGGTCGAGCCCGCGCCGGAACGTGGCCAGGTCGCCCGCTGCGATATAGACGTCGGCTGGTTGTGCCACGATGCGCTCGAGCGCGCGCAAGTCGCCGTGAACATCACTGAAAATCAGAATTTTCACTCCGCGGCCTTTTGCGATTCCGCGGAGGCGTGCGGCGCCACCGACTGCAGGTTCGGCCGCCGCATTCCGTTGCGGAGCCAGCCTTCCGCGGCGAGCTTCCCGTCCGGATCGAAAATCAATTCATAGGTGAACGGCTGCGGCCCACGGCGCTGCGGGCTGGAATAGCGGTTTTCACCGATCTGCACCACGTGATTGCCGTGCGCCGGGAAACTCTCGATCGAAGGAAAGCGCGCGAAATTCCAGAAGAGCTGGACTTCGGGGCGGTCCAAGGCACGCGCGATGAACGGATCGGCAGGGGAATCAGGAACGAAGCGGAAAACCGGAGGCTCGGGATTTCGGATGTCGAATTGCGCCTCGTAAACGCCGTCAGGCGAACGGATCGCGTCGTCCCAGTCAAGGAACGACGGCGGAATCGGCAGGGCGCCCACGCGGTCCACTTGGGTATGGCTTTGCGCCGCAAAAGCCTTGACGCGCGAGAACGCCGCGTGATGCAAGTATCCGCAGCCGAGCAGGTAGGCGAGCGTCACGATCAGTCCCGCCTGGCACCACGCCGCGCGCGACACACCGAATCCAAATCCGCGCGCGCGCGGCGCGAAGAACAGCAGCGCGAAGATTCCGCTCGCGAGCACGGCGATCCAAAGGTGGAAGCCGTATCCCGCCGGACGCGCAACAGCCCAAAGAAAAAACGCGCCGATCGTGAACAGCACCCAGCTGCGCACGGCGCGCCGGCGTGCGAGCAAAGGATCGCGATAAATCCATGCAATCACTTGGGGGACTAGAAGGATGGTGGTGAAGGAGAAGTCCAGGATGAAGAGCATGTCCCAGGAGACGCGTTCACTGGAGATCGGCCACCACATGCGCGTGCCGAACGAGGTCATGCCGTCCAAAATGATATGACTGGCGATGGCCACCGTGTAAATGAGAGTGAGCTTCCAGAATCGCGGCGCTTCCCAATCGCGCAGCGACGGATATTTTCGCTTCAGCCAGCCGAGCACTGGAGGCGTGAGCGCGGCGAACAGCATGGCGAAAAATGGCATGGCCACGAAGGAATGCGTGAGAGCGCGGTGATATTTGACGATGGAAAGTGGATCGCGCGTGACCAGATCCGCGACAATATCCGAATCGGGGAAAACCGCGCCGAACGTGGCGGCGAATATCGCCACTTTGGCTTCGCGCTTGGAGAAAAACCCCTTGCCGATCAGCGCGCCGGCGATGCCGTGGGTTATTGTGTCCATCGAAATTTTATGCCGATCCGAGTGTACATGATTGCCGCGGGCTCAATTGACTTCGATGAGGGGAGAGCGCTGCGCGTTCACTTCGCCGATTATGCGCGCAGGCACGCGGTGGCGCTCGAATGCGGCCATTGCGGCGCCGGCGAATTCGGGCGCAACGGCGGTCAGCAGCCCGCCGGAGGTTTGCGGGTCGTACAGGAGAGCTTCCTGCTCGGGCGGGACGGATGAGCCGATTTGCACGCAGCCTTCGAGAAATTCGCGGTTATTGGTCATGCCGCCGGAAAAGAATTTGCCGCGCGCGGCTTCGATCGCTCCCGGAATGTACGCGATCTTGGCGTGGTCAAATCGCAGCGAGACTTCGCTGCCCACGGCCACCTCGCGCGCGTGGCCCAGCAGACCGAAGCCGGTCACGTCCGTGACCGCGTGCACGGGTTTGGCGCCCTTTGCCGCGTCGTCGACCGCATGCAGGGCGTCCGCGGCGTCGCGATTCAGCCGTGCCATCGATTCCGTGGCGGCGGCAACCCACGCCGCGTCCGCCTTGTCCTGCTTGAGGGCCGTCGAAATGAGGCCGGTGCCGATCGGCTTGGTGAGGATCAGCTTGTCTCCGGGACGGGCGCCGACGTTACGCCAGATCTTTTGCGGGTCGATGGTACCGGTGACGGCATAGCCGAATTTCAAATCGTCGTCGCGGATCGAATGCCCGCCCACGACGGAGCAATTCGCCTCCGTCATTTTTTCGAGGCCGCCGCGCAGGATTTGCTCGAGCAGTTCGGCGGGGCGCGACGGCGGAAACGC
>JAGWRH010000332.1 GCA_028876695.1 Acidobacteriota bacterium
CCGCGAAGCGGTCGCCGCCTATCAGGCGGTCCTCGACGAGGTTCCTTCGCATCAGGAATCGCTGCAGGCGCTTGCCGACATATTTACGCGGCTCAACGAGCCCGCCCGCGCGGCGCAGTACTATGCCATTCAGTTCGACCGCCTGATTGAAGCCGGCGATTTGGCGAAAGCCTCGGCGATTTTCAGCCGCTTCCTCAAACCGATGCCGCAGCCGCCGGACCGCCTGATGCGCTACGCCGCGCTGCTGCAGAAACAGAGCCGCGTTCCCGAAGCGATCGAGCAGTATTCCGCGGCCGCCGAGCACTTCCTGCAGCAACAGCGCGAAATCGAAGCGGTGGCCTGCTACGAGAGCCTCGCTATTCTCGAGCCGGAGAACGCCGCGCGGCATATCGCGCTGGCTCAGCTGGCGGAAAAGCTCGGGCATTCCGACCTGGCCGCTCGCGCCTGCGTGCGCGCGGGTCAGCTTACGCTTGCCTCCTCCAGGCTCGATGAAGCGCTGGAATATTTCGGCCGCGCTCACAGGTTGTTGCCCGGGGATCGTACCGGCGCGCTGCTATTCGCCGAAACGAAGCTGCGGAAAGGCGACGCCACCGGCGCCGCCGCGCTGCTGGAACCGTTTGCGCCGAACGAGAAGGACGCCTCGTTTTTCGCCCTCTACGGCGAGAGCCTGCTGCGTTCCGGCCAGCTCGATCGCGCGCGCGAAGCGTTCGAGGCTTACTACAAAATCAAGCCGGACAGTTTTTCGCGGCTTTTTGAACTCATCTCCGCGTACCTCAAGGCGGGACAGGACGCCAAAGGCATCGCGCTGCTGCGCCAGACGAAAGATTGGATGCGCCTGGCGCGCAAGGAAATCGAACTGCCGTCGCTGATAGACAAGCTCGCCTCGGCCTTTCCCGCCTCGTTGCCGCTCGCCGAAGCGGTGGCGAAAACCTACGAGGAATTGAACCGCGAGACGAAGTACTTCGATTCGCTCGTTCGCCTGTTCGATTTGTATCTGGTCGCGGGAAACATGAAGCAGGCCTGCGAGACGCTCGACCGCCTGGTGGATATCGATCCTTACGACTATCGCAATCAGGAGCGGATCGCGCAGCTCGAAGGAAAGGTGGATCCGGCGTTCCTGCGAAACATTCAAGTGCGCGCCGCCAAAGCCGCCACCGTCACCACGCGCCACGAGGGCTTCGGAGGCGCGGCCGGAAACGTGAATTCCTCGGCGGAATCCAATTCCGACGACGCTCGCACGCAGCACGCCCTCGAAGATCTGATCGTGCAGGTCGAAATTTTCCTGCAGTATTCGTTGCAGAGCAAAGCGGCGGAGCGGCTCGCCCACATCGCCGAACTCTTCCCCGCTGAGGAAGAACGAAACGAGCGATTGCGCGCCCTGTACGAGCGTGCTAACTGGTGGCCCAAGGGCAAACCGGCCAGAGCGAGCGCCAGCGGAGCCGCTCCGGCTTCGACGGCTCCGCGTTCGCAGGAAGCTCCCGCTCCGCCTGTTACCGGGCCGGCCGAAACGCACCGCGACCTCGCCGCCATCGCCGAAATCAATCGATTGCTCTACCGCCAATCGACTCCGCGCGAGATCCTTGCAGCCACGGCGGCGGAAATTGGAAAGCACCTGCGCGTGGCGCGCTGCCTGGTCGCCATCGGCGCGGCCGGCGAGAACGCGCCGTTAACCGCGGAATATTCCGCGCCCGGAGTTCCCTCAGCCGACGTGGGGCGCATCGCGTCGATTGCCGAACTTCTTTCCAGAACTCCTCCGGACGCGCTTGGCGGAATCGAACTCGTTTCCGCCTCGGTTCCGGCCCTGGCTCCGCTTGGGCTGGCGTCGGCGCTCGGGATCCTGCTGACCGACAAGGAAACTCAGGCGGCGGCCGGCGCGCTGCTGGTAGGCGACGCGAACGCGCGGAAATGGAAGCCCAACGAAAGCTTTTTCTTGCAGGCCGTGGGCGACCAGCTGGTGCTGAGCGTGAATCACACGCGCCTGCGGTCGCTGGTGCGCTCGCTCGCGGTAACCGACGAGCGCACGGGTCTGCTGAACCGCGGCGCGTACATCGATTGCCTGCTTGCCGAATCGAGCCGCGCGCACACACAGCGCACGCCGCTTTCGTTGATCGTCTTGCAAATCGACCGTGGCCCGGAGCTTTTGCGCGACAAGGGCGATGCCGCCGTGGACGAATTCGTGGAGCAGCTCGCGCGCACGCTCGGTTCCGCGATCCGGCAGACGGACATCGCCGTGAAATACACGGCATGGTCGCTCGTTTTCATCTTGCCCGATACGACTCTTGAAAATGCCCGCGCGCTCGCGGAAAAGCTGCGCCAGGCGGCCGCGGGCGTTCGTCCGTCGTGGGGCGCGCAAGATTTGACCGTCAGCGCCGTGGTTGCGGAAGCCACCGCGCGCCCAGTGGACGAGACCGAAGACCGCGTCACCGAATGGATCAACCGCGCCGAGAATGGCCTGGACGAGTTGCGCCAGCGCGGCGGCAACGCGCTTGTCTCGCTTGCAACACCCTGACAACATGCGACAATAGCTGCCCGGCCACACGCCAAAAGGGGCGCGATTGCCGGTGCCTGCGCGGCTGGCGTCGCGCGAAATCAAATTACCGAATGGCTCGCAACGTCCAATCCGGCTCAATTCGTGGCCAGCTGAGCGCTGCCGGCCTGCGTTTCGGCATCGTTGCCAGCCAGTTCAACAGTTTCATAACAGACCGCCTGCTCTCCGGCACGCTGGACGCTCTGCGCGGCGCCGGCGCCGCCGAAGATGCCATCGAAATCGTGCGCGTACCCGGATCGTTCGAAATTCCGCTCGTGGCAAAAAACCTCGCATCCACCGGCCGCTGCGACGCTATCGTCTGCATCGGCTGCATTCTGCGCGGCGAAACGGCGCACTTCGATTACATTGCATCGGAAGCGGCGCGCGGGATACAGCTCGCGCAGCTCGATACCGGCGTGCCCATGTCGTTTTGCGTTCTGACTTGCGACACGCTTGAGCAGGCCATCGATCGCGCTGGACTCAAGAGCGGCAACAAGGGTTACGAAGCGGGACTCGGTGCCGTCGAAATGGCGACGCTCTTGCGAAAACTCAACGGCAAACCGGCTGCAACGCGCCGCGCACGCCGCTGACATGGCGCTCAGGCGCAAATCTCGCGAGTTCGCCCTGCAGATGCTGTTTCAGTGGGAAGTGACCCGCCAGGATCCCAAGCGATTGGAAAAAATATTCTGGAAATCGGCGCGCGCGGAGGAGCGCACGCGCGAATTCGCCGATCAGCTCTTCGAGGGCGCCGTCGCGCTGGTGCCCGAAATCGACGCGCTCGTCGCGAGCCTTTCCGAAAACTGGCAGCTCGACCGGCTGGCCAGCGTCGATCGCGGGATTTTGCGGCTGGCCATCTGCGAGCTTCGCCTCGGTACCGCGCCGGCCAAAGTTGTGATTGACGAAGCGCTCGAGCTGGCGAAAAAGTTTTCTTCGGCCGAATCGCCGGCATTTTTAAACGGAGTGCTCGATGCGGCGTACAAGAGTCTTCCAGGAAAGCCTGGGAAATAGTCGCGGCGCTTGCGCCCTGTGGCTCGTCTTACCGTAAATCGTCAGAGCCGCCGAACCTGCGCGGATACTTCATCGAGCACGCGCCGCGTGGTTTCGGCTCGCGTGGTTTCCGAATAGACGCGCAGCATCGGCTCGGTGCCCGACGCGCGCACCATCACCCATCCAATCTCGCCGAGATATACCTTCACGCCGTCCAGATCTTCGCGGCCCACGATCGGCCAGTCGAGCAGCTTCGCAAATTTCGAATCGGCAAAACGGCGGATCGCTTTCTCCTTTTGCCCATCGCGCAGAATCAAGTCCACCCGTCCATAATGGTGCTCGCCGAACTCGCGCTGCAGCATTTTCACCAACTCGCCGAGCCGCTTGCCGTGCCAGGCCATCACTTCCGCCAGCAGCAGCGCGCTTACGGTCGCGTCGCGCTCCGGCAGATACAGCTTCGTCCCGATTCCGCCGCTTTCTTCTCCGCCCAACAGCACGTCGCCTTCCAGCATGCGGTCGCAAATATATTTGAACCCGATCGGCGTCTCCCAGACTTTGCGGCCGAACTTCGCCGCGATCTTATCGACCATCTTCGTGGTCGAAAAAGTCTTGGCCACATCGCCGGTTAATTTGCGAGTGCCGGCGAGATGCCATAGCAGAATCGAAATGATCTGATGTGGCGTGATGAATGTCCCGTCGCGGTCCATCGCGCCGATGCGATCCGCGTCGCCGTCAAACGCGAAGCCCGCGTCGTAATTTCCGGCGCGCAGAGCCTGGCGCAGCGCCTCCACGTGCGGCTCGATCGGTTCCGGATTCACGCCGCCAAACAGCGGATCGCGCGTGCCGCGAATTTCATCCGCTTCAATTCCGCGCCTGTGGAAGAGCTCGCGCAGCAATCCTCTTCCCGCGCCGTGCATCGGATCGATCAGGAAGCGAAATTTCGATTCGCGCAACCGCTCCCAATCGACCAGCTCATTGAGCTTTTCCAGATACGGCGTGCGGATATCGAGCGGACAGATCAGTTCCTTGCGCGCGGGAAGCGCCGGTGCGCCGCCGCGCAGCAGCTTTTCGAGCTCCGCTTCCACCTGCGACACAATCGCTTGCGAAGCCGAGCTTCCGTAGCTGGCCTTGAGCTTCACGCCATTCCAGCGGTGCGGATTGTGGCTGGCGCTGATCTGGATTCCCGCCGCCGCGCCGCGCAGCCGCACCAGCAGAGAAAGGGCCGGCGTGGGCGCCGCATCCGTCGCAAGCCACACCGGAATGCCCGCGGACGAAACTGCTTCCGCGGCCGCGCGCGCGAAAAGCTCGGAAGCAAAGCGCGTATCGTAGCCGACCAGCACGCCGCGTTCGGGCCGCTCCGCGCGCACCACGTAGCGCGCGATCGCCAGCGCCGCCAGGCGCACGTTTTCGCAGGTGAAGTCCTCGGCGATCACGCCGCGCCAGCCGTCCGTGCCGAATTGGATTCGCGGTTTCATGTCTGCTACAGCAGATTCTTCCGCTTGCGCTCTTCGAGCCATTTCACGATTTTTCCAACATCATGCGCGCGGTTGCGGGCGCAGACCAGCAGCGCGTCATCGGTTTCCACCACGACGAGGTCGCGTACTCCAACCGCAGCCGTGAATTTTTTCGGGCTCCAGAAATAATTCCCGTCGGCATCGAGAGCCAGGAATGGCCCGGCGGAGATATTCGCTCCGGTCCGGCTCGCCAAAAATTCATAAACTGAAGCCCACGACCCGATGTCGCTCCATCCCACTTTCGCGGGCACCACGAATACGCGCGGCTCGCCGGCCACCCGCGTCGCCGGTTCCATGATCGCGTAATCGACGGAAATATTCTGGAGCTGCGGATAAATCCGCCGCAGCGCGGCCGCGTAGCGC
>JAGWRH010000333.1 GCA_028876695.1 Acidobacteriota bacterium
TACCTGCCGCCGGATGATTCCCGGTCGCGTGAATTCGTAACCCGTCAGCAGCAGCTTCGACACCTCGATCTGGCGCCCCTCAATCACGCGGTACACCAGGCTCACCTCGCCATCCGCCGCGTTGGTCACCTGGTCTTCCATCCGCGCATCGGGAAAGCCTTCATCGAAATACAGCGCCAGAATATTGTTGCGGTCGCTCGAAACGCCGGATGCGGAATACGGCTGTCCGGCTGTAGAACCGGTCACGGACATCAGCGTGGCCGTGCTGATCGCCTGGTTGCCTTCGATCTTCAGGCTGGCGATGCGCGTTTGCGCGCCTTCCACGATGTGAAACGTGACGAACAAATTGTTGCGCTTGCCCATGTATTGATCGTCCACGTCGGACGCCACCTGCGCGTCGCGATATCCGTTGGAAAGATAGAGCCCGCGAATCGAGTCTGCGTCGTCGCGCATCATTTGCTGGCTGAACCGGCCGTTCGACGCGAACGACGCCGGCTGCAGCTTCAGCCGCCCCGCGAGCAGCTCCGAACTGAAATATTTGTTCCCGTCGAAAGCGACGCCCGCCAGCCGGTACTTGTCGCCGCGCGCGATCTGATACGCGATCACCTCTTCCTTCGCGCCGGAATCCTGGCGCGAAGAGACGTCCACTGTCGCGTCAAAGTACCCTTCGCTCTGGAAGTAGTTGCGGAGATTGCGCCGGCCTTCCTGCAGCAAGTCTTCATCCACCGCGCCCTCCGCGAAGATCGGAAGCAGTTTGCGCAGCCTCGACTTCCGCACGCGCGCTCCCATAATTTCGACGCGCACCCGCGGGCCCTCCGTCACCGCCAGCGTCAACGGCACGCGATTCGTCGTGGCGTCGTACGCTTGCCGCGAGATCACCACGCCCGCGCCGAGATACCCTTGATCGACCAGGTATTTCTTGATGCTCTGCGATGCGCGCGAAAGCTGATCGGCCGTCAGCGATCGCTTCCGCGACAGCTTCGATTTGCTCAGGATACGCCCCTTCGAGTAACGCGTTTGATTGCTGATGGTGATCTCGCCCACGCGCGCGCGGGGTCCGGGCGCGACCGCCACGGCGATGTCCATCTGCCGCGTATCCGCGTGCGGCTCAAGCGACCAGGTGATCTTGGGCAGATAGAACCCGTCATCCTGCAGCACGCCCTGTAGCCGCCCGAGCGCCTCGCGCACGGCGCTTTGGCGGAACGGCTGGCCGAGTCCCAGCCGCATGGCGGCAATCGCGGCGGATTCGTTGGGCGGAGGCCTCAGGCCAACCACACGGATCACGTTGTTATAGAAATTCCGCTGTACGACGAAATCGATTCGCAGTCCGGCGGGCTCGCGCGCGGCGGTCACCCGGATGTCCGAAAAATCGCCCATGGCGTAGAGCCGGCGAAGGCTTTCCCGCTCGGCTTCGAAATGGAAAGGATCGCCGGGGTGCAGCGGTAGCGCGGGAATTTTCTCGGGGATCGCGTCACCCATCCCATCGACTACGTTGACCGCGGCGACCGGCTGGCCTTCGAGCGGCAGTGATTGCGCGCGCGCAGCCACGGAAATCAAGACGAAAGCGGCCAATCCGCCCGCGATCCGGAACAAAATTCGTCGCGCAAAAGTGCCTGCTGGATTCAGCGGTCGCCTAAACAGTCTCATTCCCCCTGCGTGAGGATCAAGGGTAGCACAGGCACATTCCGCGCTCGGCGCGAATTGGCGCTATCATAAACGCGAACCGCCGCTCCCAACGAGCCTGCCCGCGCAGCCAGGCTCCTGTGCCCGAGTGGTTCGCGACGGAGCCCACGGGATGAATTCCGAAGAACAAGAGAAATACTCGCGCCAGGTCCTCTTCACCGGAATCGGCGAACAAGGCCAGGAGCGCTTGCTGCGCGCCAAGGCCGTGCTCGTCGGTTGCGGCGCGCTGGGAACCGCCTCCGCCAATCTGCTCGTCCGCGCCGGCCTCGGCCGCCTGCGGATCATCGATCGCGATTTCGTCGAGCCGTCGAATCTGCAGCGGCAAACGCTGTTCGACGAATCCGACGCGCGCCAGGCTTTGCCCAAGGCCGTGGCTGCGGAGCGGCGTCTCCGCGCCATCAATTCCGGCGTCGAGGTCGACAGCATCGCCACGGATCTGACCCCGAAAAACGCGGCCGAGCTGCTTTCCGGATTCGACGTGATCCTCGATGGCACGGACAATTTCGAAACTCGCATGCTGA
>JAGWRH010000334.1 GCA_028876695.1 Acidobacteriota bacterium
GCCTTGTCCCCCGCCGCGTACATATTGTTCCAGTCCTGTTTCATGTAATGCGCCTGCACCAACCCGGCGTAGACGGACTCGGTGTAGGGCCCCGACGGATATTTGCTGACGAAGTCCTCACCTAGCTGAATGCGCTTATCGGCATCCTTCGGGTCCGTATCGTAAAAAGCCTTGTACGCCTTGCTTTCCTTGGGATCGACCTTGCTAGCTTCGGCGCCCTTCTGCCCGGAGTTCTGCCCGGACATGGTCCGTTCTTTGAGCGCTTGATCCTGCTGCTGCTGCTCTTCCTTGCCGGTAACGAAGTTCGGATCGGTGCCTTGCGCGCGGCAGAGCGCCGGAAGCGCCAAGCCCGCCGTGAGCGCTATGGCTACGGTGCAAATCTGAAATGCGGTCGAACGGATTTTCATGGTCTCGGCCCCTGTTTGGTGAACTTGAGCTGGGCACAACTTGAGCTACGAAAAATCATCGGGTGCATACCGCCGCAGGCCAGCTATATTTCGATCCGCGCGTTGCTGGCAGAAACGGCAACTGATGTTCGCGATCTTGCCGGGTGGTGCAGCGCTCATTTTTTGGCCGGCGCGGTTGCTTGCAGGCACTGTCCCTGCAGCGGTCCCGATACCTGGCTGCATCGCGTAAATGCCGCCGCGGCATCGGCAGCGCGATGCAAATTCTGCAAATCGACTGCCAGAACGTACAAATCCGTCTGATCCGGATTTGCCCCTGCCGTGGATTGCTGCAGTTCGCTCACGGAATCAGCGTAATCTCCGCGACGGAAATACACCAGCCCGAGCGCGCTGTGGGCCTCCTGCTGCTTCTGCAACTTTGATGCGGCAAATTGCGCGTCCGAGAGGCCTTTGGGCTTGGGCATTTTGCCGAGCACGTCGAGAGCATGCTTTTCGTATTGTTCGGCCTTCTCCAGAAGTTGCGGGGAGTTGGCGCCGTCCGGATCGTACTCGTGCGGAATTACCCAGCCGACGTTCGTCAGCACATCCACTTCATCGGGATTGAGCGCGAGCGCCTGGTCCGCGGCTGCATAGAAGTCGCTCCAGTCCTGCTTCGCGTAATACGCGTTGGTGAGCCCCACTTCAATGCCCTCGTCGAGCGGGCTTTTCGGATATCTCCGCAGAAAATCGGCGCCGAGCCGAATCCTCCGGTCGGGATCGCTGGCCGGCACTTTGTAAAAGTCCTTATACGCCTTCTGTTGCGCCCCATCGACGCTCTGCCGCTGGACGTCCGTCAGCATGTGCAGCTCGGTCTGTAAGCTGTCAACGCCGGAAACATCAACGGGGCCTTGCTGCTGCGATTGCGTCTGCGCCCTCCCCGCAGGCGCGACGGTCAGGCTGCCCGCAATGCCCACTGCCACAAGTACTGCCAACCGGACGGGAGAAACCGTGGCTTTCTGCATCGTCATCCTCCAGCCGAAGACTGGGGCCCGATCATCACTCGATGAATCGCGTTGCGCCGCGCTAATTGTTTCCGGCCGGTGCATGCGGCGGCGCATACGGCGCCTCGACGCCGTTCTCGGCGGCGATCCGCGCATTTGCAGGAGCACCGTCCACCGCCAGCGCCGCGCGGTATTCCGTGATCGCCGATTCGCGGTCGTCCTCAAGGTCGTGAATTCGTCCGAGATAAACGTGCGACCACGCCAAAACCTCGGGATCGGTGCGCCCCGCCGCGGCATGTCCATCGCTCGATTCGCCGCTCTCCGATAGAGCTACGACTTTTTCAAATAGTTCCCTGGCGCGGCTGGCCTTGCCCGAAAGCACCGAGGCGATGGCCAGGCCATACAGCCCGCGCGGATTGTTTGGGTATTTGGCCACCACTTGCTGGAACAGATTGGCAGCGTCCGCGGCATCTTGTTGCGCGATGTAGCGGTCGCCTTCGGCGAGCAGCCTGTCGAGGTCCGATGCGCGCGTCGTTTGCGAGAAGCTCAGTTCCTCGGCCAGCGGGGTCGGGCCAGCCGCGAATTTCACATTTTGCAGCCGCGCCTGCTCGGCCGCGACGTCGATGCCGGCGAGCAAATCCGGAGAGTAGTACGACATGGCCGGCTCGGCTTTCTCGAAAACTTTTAATCGCGCCACGATCGGCCGCACCAGGATGTAGCCGGAGGCGTCGTCCGCCGCCAGCTGCGTTTCGATTTGATTCGCGGGTAAATTGCGCACACGGAGCTCAACCGCCCGTACCAGGCACTCATCGAAGAACGACACGAAATCGTTCTGATATTCCACCGGCAATTCCGGCGCGCGCGCCGCGATCTGCAGCAGCGCCGCTTTTTTCAAAATTGCCGCCTGGTTCCGCAGCACCAGTGGATCGACCATGAAATGCAGATACGCGTGCCGGACGGCGTCCATCGAGGCATCATTTTGCGCGCCGACCACCACCGCATACGCGGCGCCATAGTTCCGGAAATTGATTCGCGATCCGACGAATGGTTCCACATACAGCGTAAACGTGCTGCCACTCGACTTCACGATCTCCCGCAGGTACGCATCCGAAACGGTCACGATCTGCGAGAGCGCCTGGCGATAGCGCGCCATGGCCGGCTGATACTCCGGCGCCACTTCCTGCCAGCGCACATTCAGCTGCGCGCCCTGATAGAACTGCGCCAGCAGCGGCTGAAATCCCTGAATTCCCAGCGCGTCCGGAGGCAGCGACTGCGGATCGCCTAAAAATTTGAACTCCGGTGGCGGTCCCATCGCCAGCGCCAGGCTGA
>JAGWRH010000335.1 GCA_028876695.1 Acidobacteriota bacterium
CGCAAGCGGATTCGCGCCTGGCATTGTTGCGCGAGCAGCACGCGGACATCGCGCGTCAGAAGAGCGAAATCGAATCCTCGTGCGGGCAATTGGCGCAGCAGGTGGAAGAGCTGCGCAACGAGAAGATCCGCCTCGAAGAGCGCAAAACAAACTTCGAGAAGGAGCTCGACGCGGCCCGCAACCGCGCAGGCCATCTGGAGCAAACGCTGCGAAGCCGGCGCCAGTCGCTCGATGAATTGCGCGCTGAACGCGGCCAGCGGCAGGTGGAAAAAGCCCGCAACGACGCGGACCGCGATTATCTGCGCCAAACGTGCGTGGCCGAGCTGAACGCGCAACCCGAGGAGCTGGCGCTCGATCAGCAGGAGCTGATCGCCGGAGAAGCTCTGGTTGCGGCGGAGACGAGCTACAACGCAATGAAGGCGCGCGTGGAGGCGATGGGTCCCGTCAATATGATGGCGCTCGAGGAGTTTCGGGAGGCCGAGGAGCGCGAGCAATTCCTGCGGCGCGAACGCGACGATCTCGTCGAGTCGATCCAGAACACGCAGCTCACCATCAACGAACTCGACCAAGTTTCCCGCCAGAAATTCGAGGAGGCGTTTCAGTTCATCAATGCGAATTTCGCCGCCGCTTTCCACTTGCTTTTTGGCGGCGGGCACGGCGAGATGCGTCTGAGCGAGCCGGACAGCTCCGGCGAATCGGGAATCGATATCGTGGCGCAGCCGCCGGGCAAGCGTCTGCAAAACGTGCTGCTGCTCTCCGGCGGGGAGAAAGCTCTTACCGCGCTGGCGCTGCTGATCGCGGTATTCAAATATCAGCCCAGCCCCTTCTGCATTCTGGACGAAGTGGATGCGCCGCTCGATGAAGCCAACGTCGGCCGCTTCAACAAAATGCTCGCGGAGATGTGCGCGCAAACGCAGTTCATCGTGGTCACGCACAACCGGCGCACCATGGAAATGGGCTCGGTGCTGTATGGCGTGACGATGCAGGAGCCCGGCGTTTCGAAACTCGTCTCGGTAAAATGGGAAGAATCCGATGCCGCATCGGCCGAGCCCCCTTCGCGGAACGCCGCAAGCAACGCCGCCTAAGCTGTAGCGCGAATAAAATTCCCCGGGACGTTCCGCGGCACTTCCCCGGACGAAAATTTCCTCCGACATTCGCACTGGACTCCGGCACTTTCGCGGTTGACACTCATATTCTCTGCGCTAGAATACCGGCCTCTCGCAATCAAGGAACGGAACCAGTGGCTTCTCCGCAAATGAACGCTGTTGTTTCGCAGACAAACTTTCCGGGACTCACGCTGCGCGGCCGAGGCAAAGTTCGCGACATCTACGAGCTGGGCGACAGGCTGTTGATCGTCGCCACGGACCGGCTTTCGGCCTTCGACGTGGTGCTGCCGACGCCGATTCCGGATAAGGGCCGCGTTCTGACGCAGCTTTCCGTCTTCTGGTTCGAAAAGCTGGCGGATGTCGTTCCCCATCACGTGATCACCGCCACCGATTTCACCGGCGAGCTTGCTCCATACGCCGAATCGCTGCGCGGCCGCGCCATGCTCGTGCGCAAGACGGAGCCCGCTCCCATCGAATGCGTGGTGCGCGGATACATCACTGGATCGGGCTGGAAGGATTACCAAAAAACCGGCAGGATCTGCGGTATTCCGCTGCCCGCGGGCTTGCGCGAATCGGACCGCTTGCCCGAGCCGATTTTCACTCCGTCCACGAAAGCCACCACCGGGCACGACGAAAACATTTCGTTTGAAGAAACGGTGGAGCGCGTGGGCCGGAAGCTGGCCGAGCGGCTGCGCGACACAAGTCTCGAAATCTACAACCGCGCGGTGCAGCACGCGTCGGCGCGGGGCATCATCATCGCCGATACCAAATTCGAATTCGGCCTGCGGGGCGACCATCTGATCTGGATCGATGAAGCGCTGACGCCGGACTCGTCGCGCTTCTGGCCCGTGGATCAATACCAGCCCGGGCGCTCGCAGCCTTCCTTCGACAAGCAATACGTCCGCGACTATCTGGAGAAAATCCAATGGGACAAGCAGCCTCCGGCCCCCGTGCTGCCGCCTGAAGTAGTACAGGCGACCACGGCAAAGTACCGCGAGGCTTACGAACGCATCACCGGCCACGCCTTGAACTGAACTTGGACGCGTCATCCGGGCGGGCAAAACCCGCGGAGCGTGCATTCGTGAAAGAGCAACTCGAAGCGCTGGTCGGCATGATGGTGGACCGCGGGATCTTGCTCGAAGAAGCCATTACTGAATTCGAGAAGAAATTTATCAAGCGCGTGCTGGAACGTTCCGATGGAAACCAGTGCCGCGCCGCGAAAGTTCTGGGCATTCATCGCAACACGCTGAGCCGCAAGATCGACGCATATCACTTGGACCGCTCAAACGGACGCCGCTGAGTTCCGAAGCTCGCGCTTCCTCACCCGCCGCATTCGGAAAATCTAGGCATAAAAAAACAGCCGGTTCCTTGCGGAACCGGCTGCTTCGTTTAGCGATTCCCGGGCGATTACGCTACTTCGCCGGAACGCGATGCGGGGGGCGTTTCCCTGGCGCCGCTTTCTCCGGAAGAATGCTCGGATCGACTTTCACGTCGTCCCAGTGCAGCAGGAAGGGCGAAGGATCGTAGCTCACGAGCGTTCCTGAAAACTTGATGCCATCGTCTTTCTGCAGGCGCAGGACGTCCGGCTGCGGAGTGATTTGCGGCGGAGCCGCGGCGGTCCCGCCTTGCCCCGCGGTTCCCGCGGCAGGCGCAGCCGGAGCGGCGCCCGGAGGCGGCGGAGCGGTCCACACTTTCACGTCCATGTTGGCCATCGTCGCCGCTTGCATTTCCTGCGCCGTAGCGCCGCTGTACACCATGAAATCCGCGTAATTGTCGGACTTCTTGACGTCCACGACCTTCCCCACCACTTCAGGAAATTCAGCGCCGCAGATGGCCAGCCACGTTTGCTTGGCATTGTCGCCGCCGGCGCCCAGCGCCTGAATCACGGTCAGAATGTTGCTGGACTGGCGAATCTTGTTCAGGTCGTCGGCGCTCGGAATCGTCCAGGTGGCCGGGCGCTGCGGAGAATTGGCAGCCATTTGGAGCAGATCGGTCAGCTGCGGATCAACCTGCGGCACGCAGCCGGGCTGCTCATACGCCAGCATAGCGCGGCGCAAGTAATCCTTTACTTTGTCCGAATCCGGAACTTTCAAATCCACGGCGCGTCCCAAAGCCCAAAATCCGTCGAGCGATTGCGGCGGCGCGAGCGCCAAGTAGGCAAGCCCGAGATGGTATTCGGTCAACGCATCACTGGGGTTATTGTCGAGGGCCGATTTGAATGCCTGTACGGCGTCGATGTTGTCCTTCGACTGAAGATCGGCGTTGCCGGCGGCGGCGTAATCAACCGCCATGTACTTCTTGAAATCCGCGTCGCCCAGCCTGGAGTTCGGCTCGGCTTTGTACTGCTGCAGCAGCTTCACGGCGTCGAGCGCGGCGTCCCGCTGCTTCGTCAGTTGGTTCTGGTAATCGGCGTCTTTGGAGGTGTAGGCGTACGGAAACACCTGCACGCGGAATTCTTCAGCGGAAACGCGGCTCGCCAGGTCGGCCTTATCGCCCAGGGCGACGAGCTTGTCCGCGTAGTCGATCGCCTTCTTGAAGTCCTTCGTCTGGTAATAGGTCTGGTAGTAGATTTGGTACACGTACTGCATCAGGCTGGAGTTGGGAAACTGCGAAACGAAGCCGTCCAGGCACTTCGCCTTGCTCGCGGGATCCTTTTCCGCCTGGCATGCCGTGAATTGATTGTATTCCGGCATGGTGTACGAGGGCGCCTTCTGCTGCGCGCCACCTTGGGCGGCTTGTGCCGAGACGATCCAGGCGGCCATTGGCACCACGCAAAGAGCAGCCACAACTATCGCGATCCGATCGAGATACTTTCGCATGGTCAGTTCCGTGCCTCCTGGCTACTTGTTTATCGGGTGGCCAATCGAAGTCTGGACCACAACCGGGTAGGATACCGCCTATAGGTAAATCGACGGGATTATAGGGAAACGACCCTACCCGCGCAAGCGCGAATCGTACGAATAGCTTAGTCGGCATGCGGCTATGCGGTTCCTTGACCTTTCCGCCTGAATGGTGAGATGTTCGATAAGCCTGCCGCGTTACCTGGCGAGCAAACGATATGACCGCCGAAAGACCCCTCCAAGGAAAAGTAGCCCTCATTACCGGAGCGAGCCGGGGGATCGGACTCGCCATCGCGCGCCGTGTGGCGGACATGGGAGCGCGAGTCAGCCTCTGCGCACGCGACGCAAAGCGCCTCGAAGCCGCGGCTGCGGATTGCAAGCGCACCGGGAGCGAAGCGATCGCTGTGCCGGCGGACCTCACGCGGCCCGCGGACATGGCAAAGGTCGTGGAAACTACCGAGCAACGCCTCGGGCCGATTGAAATCCTAGTCAACAACGCCGGCGTGGGCCATTTCGGCCCGGTTCAAGACGCCGGCGAAACTGATTGGGACAAGGTTTTCGACACCAACCTGAAGGCCGTCTTTCTGCTCAGCCGGGCCGCGGCATCTGGCATGATTCAAAGGAAGGCCGGGCACATCATTAATATCGCGTCCTTGGCGGGCAAGAACGTGTTTGCCGGCGGAGCGATTTATTGCGCATCGAAGTGGGGCCTGCTGGGTCTAACCGGCTGCATGGCAGAGGATCTGCGTGCCTACGGTATCCGGGTCAGCGCGATCTGCCCGGGCTCCGTGGCGACGGAATTCGGATTGCCTGGCGCGCGCGACCGCTCGAAGATGCTGCAGCCGGAAGACGTGGCCCACGCCGTCGCCATGCTCCTGACGCAAGCCCCTCAGAGCTTCATCAGCGAGCTTTCGATGCGCCCCACGCTGAAGCCCTAGCTCCTGCGGAATCCTTCCCGGCCGCGCGGCATCCAACCGCATTGCACGGGACATTCGAGGGGGCAGCACCCATGATGACCATCCGTCCTTCCGAGGATCGCGGCCATAACAAACTCTCGTGGCTGGATTCCCATTTCACATTTTCGTTTGACCAGTATTACGACCCGCAACACGTGCAATTCCGGTCGCTGCGCGTGATCAACGAAGATGTGGTCGCGCCTTCGCAGGGCTTTCCGATGCACCCGCATCGCGATATGGAAATCCTCACCTGGATTTTAGAGGGGCAGCTCGAGCATCGCGATAGCGGCGGCGGGCGCGGCGTGATTCGTCCCGGCGAACTGCAGCATATGACCGCCGGGCGCGGCGTGATGCACAGCGAGTTCAATCCATCGCCGAAAGAACCAGTGCATTTGCTGCAAATCTGGATTTTGCCGGATCGCAGGGGGCTCGATCCGGAATACGAACAGCTCGCGTTCGCGGATCGAGACTTACGCAACAAGTTTGAGCTCGTCGCCGGGCCGCGCGCGCCGATCACCATTCATCAGGACGCGAGTTTGCATATCGCGCGGCTCGACGGCGGAAAAGAAGCGCGGCTGGCGATCGCACCCGGGCGTTTCGCGTGGGTCCAGGTGGCGAGCGGCGCGGTGCAAGTGAACGGTAAAGCCCTAGCGGCGGGAGACGGCGCGGCAATTTCCGGCGAACCCGAAATTCACGCCGAAGCGCGCGAACCCGCGGAGCTTCTAACCTTCGATTTGGCGTGACGCCTTAGCCTGGGTCTGCGCACGGCCTCGACGGCTGCCTTCGCGTTGGTTCATAATTGGCGGCTTCTTAAAAGGGGAGGACGAAGCTCCATGCACGATCGCACGAAACTCGCACCTACTGAGACGCCGATTCATGAAATTCTCGCGCACCGCTGGAGTCCGCGCGCTTTCGACGCGCGGCCCGTCGAGCCGGAAAAATTGCGCGCTCTTTTCGAGGCCGCGCGCTGGGCGGCATCGTCGTACAACGCGCAGCCGTGGTATTTCGTCGTGGCCACGAAGGACGATCCCGCGAATTTCAAGAAGGTGCTCGAATGCTTCGTGGAGTTCAACCAGACATGGGCCAAAAGCGCGCCGGTGGTGGCGATCAGCGCGGCGGGAATGAACTTCCAGCATAACGGTCAGCCGAATCGGCACTCGTTCCACGACGTGGGCCAGGCGGCCGCGACGATGGCTTTGCAAGCTACGGCACTTGGGCTGCAGATGCATCAAATGGCCGGCATTTTGCCCGACACGGCGCGCGCGGAGTTCAACATTCCCGAAGCGTACGAAGCCGTCGCCGGGATCGCGCTCGGCTATCCGGGCGATCCGTCGTCATTGCCGGATCAGCTGCGCGAGCGGGAGTTGGCGGCGAGGCAACGAAAGCCGGCTGCATCGTTCGTGTTCACGGGCGAATGGGGCAAACCTTCTCCGATCGTGGCGAAATAGGCCGCGCGGTTCACCAGTACGCGATAAATCGTCCCGCGAAGACGATCAGTACCCAGAGAACCATCGACGCCCAGGCGCAGAATTTCGCCGACGGTGGAATGCCGAGTGTCCCCGGTGCGCCGGTGCCTTGCATGCTCCGCTCGACATTACTTTCCACCACCGCAGCGCTACCGAAGCCGATGGTGCGCGACGAATTACGCGGCTGCGATGCGGACGCGCTCCAGTTCGGATCGCGGCGCATGCGGCGGTACGCGCCGAAATAGAAAAACAGCACGTTCGCCGCAACGGCCAGAAGCAGCCCCATTTTCGCGCGGAACGCGATGCTCGTATAGCACTGCCACGATTCGGACATCAGCATCAGCGCTCCCGTCGCCAGCATCACCCCGAAGGCGATCCACATCACGGGCCAGAGCAGCGACCATACGCGGGAGACGGATTGATCACGCAAATATCCGCGGTTGAGCAGGCGTAAGTCGAGCAGCACGCTCGCTCCGACCAGGAAAACGATGCCGATCACGTGGACGGATTCGATCGCCGGAAACAACCAGTTCGAATCGCGAACCGTTGAGCCGATGTGGGTGCTGTCGAGGCGCTGAAAGAACGGCGTCTCGCCGGGCTTCGGCGGGCCGCCGGTTTGCGCAAACGTCGCGCGGGAAAATGCCGGCGTCAGCAGCAGAGGCAGCACGATAGCAATCGCGAACATCATCTGCGCGCGGGCGCGCCGCCGTTTCGCCTCCTGCAAGCTCGCTTCGCCAATCATGTTCGAGCGACTCCGCCGTTCCCGAGCAGGCCGTTTTCGCGACTTCTACCAGTATGCGATTCCCCGCCCCGCCACGATCACGCAGATCCAAAGCACCAGAGAAACCACTCCCGCCAATTTCGCCGCGCCCGGCGTTTTCGGCGAGGCTTCCCATTCGCCGATTTTTCGATAAGCCGCAAAGTGAAAGAAAACGGCGTTCAAGCCGACGACCACGAGAAGGGCCATCTTCACGCGGAACGAAGTGCTCTCGTAACAGCGCGTTGCTTCCGAGAGAAACATCAGCACACCGGTTACGAGCATGACGGCGAAGCTCGTCCACATCACCGGCAGAAGCTTCGATGTGACTTGCGATGCGGGCTGATGACGCAGGAAGCCGCGGTTCAGAAGGCGCAGATCGAGCAATGTGCTGGAGCCGACCAGCGCGACGATTCCCAGCATGTGGATGGACTCGATGACGGGAAACAGCCACTCCGAGTTTCGTACCGAAGCGCCGAGATACGTGCCTTCACACCATTTCAAGAACGGGTAAATAGCCGCCCCCTCCGGATGCCGTCCGAACGCGACGTGGATCGGCGATTAGGAACGAAGCACGAGGCCGCTCGAGAGTTTCACGGTGGTGCAGCGCATGGTGCGCGCGCCATCTTTCGCGCGGCCGCCGGTAAACGTGGCGGTATCGCCCGCCTTCAGCGTGGTGCTGGTCCAGCCGTTGTGCTTCAGAAAATTCGGACTATCGATTTCAATGGCCCATTCATCGCCTGCGCCGGTTTGCGCAGCGCCGCCGGCGACCGTGGTCGCCTTCACGTAAATATATGCGTGCGGGTTGGTCCATTCCACGCGCTGCACCACGCCGACGACCGTCGTCGGATTCGCCATGTCGTACATGGAAACCGAATGGTGCGCCAGAACCGGTATCGCGGCCAGAAGCCATAGCCCGGCAATCACCCCGACCGAAAGCTTTCTCATGCGAATCGCCTCCCAAGGTGCAAATGATTGTTCGCGTACCATGACCCAAGATGCCGGCGCTTCGGCTTAATTGTCTTAAGCCGTTCGGCATTAGTTTTTCCGCCCAGTTCCTTAAAGAATGACCCGTAATTATGATTGTTTTCCTCGCAAATGTATTCCTGTATCTGCCACTCCGGGTGCAAACGCAACGGCCAGCCACCATCACACCTCGGTCAGTTCTTGCCGCCCAATTCCTTGAAGAAGGATTCGTAATTGTGATTATTTTCCTCGCAAATATATTCCTGGAGCTGCCACTCGGGATGGAGATGCATGATGCCGGCATCGGTCCAGGGCTTCTCAAATACGTTGGGATCGGAGATCGTGGCTGAATATTGAATTTCGTCGAAGCGAGTGCGTTTGTAACGCTCGACGACGTGGTATGCAGTCGTATGACGATAGATATCGACCGCTGTCTTGTCGTTGAAGCCCGCGACATCGACAACGAGCGTGTCCCCTTCCCAATGGCCGACGGAATTGCCCATCCACGTAGGGTCCATATCCTTCGGGTGTGGACGGCCATCAGTGGGGATTACGCGAAAGAGATGATAGGCCTCATAGAGGATTAGCACCTGGTTAGGCGTCTGGACGATTTGCAGCGGATAGGGCTGCTCGCTCGCGCCGGGAACTCCGGGAGGCAAGCAGTGCTCTCCCAAGTCGCCGCCATAATCCTCTCCCACGCGGTATTTTTCGGCGCCGGGCTTGAGTTCGACGGGACCCGTGGGACGAATGTCGAATCCGGCGATGTACACCCCGGACAAATCGGGATGGCCGTCAAGCTGCGGAATGGGCTTGTTCTGAAGATATTGATCGGCGGATTGGCCGGTTTCGGGCGCGGGAGCGGTGCCGGCGACGGTGACGGTGACGGACTTCTTGTCAGCGCCGCCGCGGCCAGCCGCGGAGATCGTATAGGTGGTCGTCTGCGATGGGCGCACGTCGAGGCTGCCGCGCGTCTGCACAATGCCAATCGCAGGATCGATGGAGATGCGGTCGGCGTTCACAACAGCCCAAGTAAGCGTCACGCTGCTGCCGGGCTGAATCGACGTGGGATTCGCGGTAAAGCTCAAGACGTCCGCTTTGGGTCCGAGGGGGAAACCTTGCGGCGGGTTTGAGCCGGGTTCCTGCGCGAACGCAGCCGCGGAGAACGCCAAAGCCGCAGCCAGAAGAACGACGGCCGGCCGATTCGCGCGCGGCCAAGCAGTACGAGGCGCGGAAGCGCGCCGGGTGCGTCGCGCTTTCGAATCTTCAGTAAGTCTTTGCATTAATCCACCCCCGATGATGATGACGCGGTATATGTTGCCGCACGAAGCGGGAACAGATACCACCGATGCGGTGGCGTCCGCAAGCATTTGGTTTGCGGCGCGCGGAGCGAGAAGACGACTTGGCGGAAATCGGACGGATGAGAACTGTGTCGATTAGAATGGTATCCGATCATTTGTTTTCTATGACTTACGTGCGATTCTAATCGTTCAGCTGTGTCGATTAGAAGGACTCCGAACGCGGACTGCTGACCGCATCGCCTGTCCCAAAGTGCCAAACCCGGGCGCGCCTGGGATATCGGCCTGCTTTCGGCCGCTACCAAGATATTCCTCCTGAAACAGTGACAACCGCCGCCCCGCGCCAACAGGCCAAACCACGCGTGCCGCCAGGCGTCATTTCGGGGCCGTTGCTCGCTATGAGCGGCTTCGAGCGAGCAACAAAAAACGAGAGATATTAGCATACCAGTACATAGAATGCAATGGGAAAGATTTACACGGATTTGAGCCTGATACGGGGATCGAGCGTCCAGCGCGGGAGAACGTTAAGAAGACAAATCGGGCCGCGGAGGCTGTCCGAGGCCCGATTTACGCGCAATTTGCGGGTTGCCAAATTCTAGAAGCTGTATTTCAACGAGAACTGCATGGTCCTCGGGTCGTTCGCGGTCTGGTTCAGAGCACCGAGGCCGGCAGTGCTCCCCGGCGAAGGCTGGCCGAACGTAGGCGCGACGAAGGCCGTTTGCGGAGGATACAGGTTGGCGTGGTTCGGCAGGTTGAAGACCTCCCATTTGAACTGAATCTGCTGGCTCTCTGTGATCTTGAAGCTCTTCCAAAGGCCAGTGTTTACGCCGATCGAACCAGGACCAAAGATGCTCATATTTTTCAGGTTCCCAAAGGTATACGGCGCCGGGAAACTGAACGATGATTTATTCAGGAAACAGGTGCGACTCTTTTTCTGGCAATACGGATTCGCGCCTGGAGTCAGGTTCGGACGCTGCGTGAGGCCGTTGCCGCTGCCGGAGAAGTCCAAGATGTTGATGGGCGACAAATCCGTGCCCGACTGCACAATCATCGAGAGGGAGAAGCCCCAATTCCCGAGGAGGAGCTGTGTTAGATGCCCCGAGAAATTGGGGCTTTCGGCCACGAGCGATTCGTTGAAGATGTTATGCGTATCGGCATTCGGGCAATTGCCGCGGTCGGCCTTGCGATCATACGGCACCGATTCGGCAGCCAGAAAGAAACCAAGGGTAGTGGTGTAGTTGTCGGAAATGCAGTGCGACCAAGTGTAGTTTGTAGTGGACGTGAAGTGGTTTCCGAAGCGGTGCTGAGCTGAGAGCAACATTCCGTTGTAATTGCCCGTACCGCCTTCCTCCAGGAAAAGAGTTTCGCCATAGCAGGAGGCGTTCTGAGCGGCGGGCGAACCGCAGAGCGAGCCCAAGAAAACCGGATTTCCACCATTGAAATGGTAGAAGAGCCTGTTGTTGCTAAGGCTGGCGGGTCCGCCGCAAACGAACGGCGGAAGAAACGGCGGACAGGCACCCGAAATGGTCTTACCGCCGCCGCCCGGGGCTGTGCAGTTGACGCCAGCGGGCAATGGGTATCCGTTCGGGTAGGCACCTGGGCAGGGTCCCTGCAGTCCGGGATTGACCTCGTTATTGCCCCACAGATGCCGCTGCTGGCTTCCGATGTAGGAGATAGACAGCAGCCAGTTGGTCCCGACCTGTTTTTCGACGCTGAGGTTGTACTGCATCACGTAGGTTGGCTTGATGGTGTTCGCCGGGTAGCTGAAGACCAAGGAGCCAGGCAGATACGCGGACTTTGCGGGGCCCTGGCCGACATAGGTGGGAAACGGGTTCTGTCCAGTGTGGACGATGCCTTGCTGATCGATGAAAGTGAATCCGGCGGCTCCCCACGGATCTGTCAGGTCGGAACTGCACGGGAAGGAAGCGCATTTAGCTCCTGGAACAGTGACAGCGCCGCCCCACGGCTCTTCGAATCCGAACTGGTCGTAGGAGAAATTCGGGAAATCGTAGAAGATTCCGAACCCTGCGCGAACGGCCATGCGGCCATCGCCGCGAGGATCCCATGCGAGCCCGATGCGCGGGCTCCACTTGTTGAGCGCATTGGGCGTCAACTTGTTTCCGGAAGGCATGCCCGGGTCGCCGGGGAAAAGGTAACCGGCCGGGGCTGTGGGGAATTTTGTGCTATGGACGTTGTTAATGATGTTCGCAAGCGAAACGTTGACGACATCGACGCCCCCGGGAACCGTATGGCCGAAGAATGGATCCCAGCGGAGACCGGCGGTAACGGTGAGCTTGCGGGTGGCCTTCCATGCGTCCTGAACATACAGCGCGAAGATGTTCTGATGCTGGAGAGAGGGGATGGGCGCGTCTTGC
>JAGWRH010000336.1 GCA_028876695.1 Acidobacteriota bacterium
AGCGCCAGGGCCACCGCGACCGTGGCCGTAAAACGCCAGCCGAGCGCAACCAGCGATTGCCAGAATCCCGCGCGTTCGGCGGTTAATATGGATTCCGCGCTGCCGATGCGGGCCATGACGATTCGCGAAAAACCCGCGCCGGGGGTCGCCGGCTCGGCGGCCGAAGCGCGAAACAATTGCGCGCCGGCTTTCGCCCGCTCGAGCGCCTCGCGACACGCGCCGCACGCTTTCAGGTGCTCTTCCGCGCGCTTTGCATCCGCCGCGCCGATGCTCGAATCGAGAAAATCCTCGAGCAGCGCTTCGTATTGCGAACATGCCGCGTTCGGCACTGCCATTTCAGCAGCCATGGTGTTTACTCCTTCCCCCGGGTTACGGAAGCGGACCTGGCTTTGTGCGTCGCATCCAGGCGTCGCTGATATGCTTCCATGATCTTGCCGCGCGCCCGGAATAGCCTGACCTTCACTGTATTCACGTTCAATTTCAAAATCTCCGCCAATTCCTGCACTGAAAAACCTGACATTTCTTTCAACACGAGCAATTGCCGGTCCTGCTCGGGCAGCGTATCCAGCATGCGCTCGAGCAACTCACGTGTTTCCGCGCGAGCGGCCGGCCCTTCCGGCGGATGCGAGAATGAAACGATCCCTTCGAGACGCGAAACCTGCTCCTCCGAAAGATCGGCTTCGTAAACGAGCGGCCGTACTTTCTTCTTGCGCAGATAGTCCCAGCACTCATTCACGGCGATCTTGTAGAGCCAGGTGGAAAACGCCGCGCGCTGATCGAACCGTTTGATTCCCAGGTAGGCTTTCAAAAACACCTGCTGGGCCACGTCCTCGACATCTTCAGGCCGCCGCAAAATTCCGCCAACCAGCGCGAATACCCGATGCTGATGCCGGCGCACCAGTTCCTCGAAGGCGCGTTGCACCCCGCTCTGGCACTGGCGCACGAGTGCTCGATCGTCCTCCTGCTTCCCTGCGCGATCAAGCGGCAGGGCCAAGGCCGGAGCGCTGGATACCATGTTTTTAACGACGTGCGCCATAGCTATTTGGTTACGTCCGGCGGAGCGCTGGTTGCCTGAAATTTGTCCTTGCCGGTATCTCTAAAGTCATGTAACAATCCGGGCCATGATAATTGGAGAACGAATTCGCCTATTGCGCGAAACAAAGAAACTATCACAGGGCGACATCGAAAAACGCACCGGCCTGCTCCGCTGCTACATTTCTCGCGTCGAGAACGGCCACACCGTTCCGGCGATCGAGACTCTCGAAAAGCTGGCCCGCGCCATGGAAGTGCCGCTCTACCAACTATTCTACGACGGCGAAGAGCCACCCGAACTGCCCAATCTTCCGAAGCGGAAGAGCGCGGACGACATCGCCTGGGGCAGCACCGGAAAGGAAGCTCGCTTCCTTGGCCGCTTCCGCCGTTTGCTGGGACGCATCGAGGAACCCGACCGGCGGCTTTTGCTGTACATGGCCCAGAAGATGGCGAACCGCTAGCCTTTCCCCGCTGCCCAGCCGAATAGCCAATTCATTTTAGAGCGACGCCGAAGGTCTGCGTGCGCGGCTTGCTCTGCGCAAACGCGCGAATTTCTACCTCTATTCCCATTCGATCGTGCTGGGCGGTTTGGAGCTGATGTCGTAAACCACCCGGTTCACGCCCGGGACTTCATTGACGATCCGCGTCGAAATCCGCTCGAGCACGTCCACCGGCAACCGGTACCAATCCGCCGTCATCGCGTCGATCGATTCCACGACCCTCACGGCGATCGTGTCACCATAGGTGCGGCCGTCACCCATCACGCCGACGCTGCGCACCGGAAGCAGCACGGCAAACGCCTGCCAGACTTTCTCGTAGATCCCGGCGCGCCGGATTTCTTCGACGACCACGGCATCCGCGACACGCAGAGTCTCCAGCCGATCGCGGCTCGCCTCTCCAAGAACGCGCACAGCCAACCCCGGTCCTGGAAATGGATGCTTCACCAAAATCTCCTCGGGCAAGCCGAGTTCCCTGCCGATTCCGCGCACTTCGTCCTTAAACAGGTCGCGCAGCGGCTCGATCAAGCTGAATGGCATGTCCGCCGGCAAGCCGCCCACGTTGTGATGCGACTTGATCACTGCCGATGGCCCTTTCACAGAGACCGACTCGATCACGTCGGGATATAGCGTGCCCTGCACCAGGAATCGCACCGGCAGTCCGCCCGAGGCAGTCTGCGTCAGCTTTCGCGCTTCCTCCGCGAATACTTGTATGAACTCGTTGCCGATAATTTTGCGCTTCTTTTCCGGGTCGGTGACGCCCTGCAGCTTCCCGAGAAACCGCTCGGACGCGTCCACGCCGATCACTTTCAGTCCGAGCCGCCCGCGCAGCAGGTCCAGCGTATCGGCAAACTCGTTCCAGCGAAGCAAGCCGGTATCGACGAAAACATTCGTCAAGCGATCGCCGATGGCGCGCGCGACCAGCGCGGCGGCTACGGCCGAATCCACGCCTCCGCTGAGCGCACAGATGGCTCTCGCGCCTTCCGCCTGCCTGCGAATTGCCGCAACAGTTCCGGCAATAAATCCCGCGCGATTCCAATTTTTCTCCGCGCCGCAAATCTCGAAAATGAAATTGCGCAGAATTTCCGCGCCGTGGTCGGTATGCTGCACTTCCGGATGGAATTCAACGCCAAAGACTTTTCTGTGCGGGTTTTCGACCGCCGCGACGGCATTGTCGGTTCGACCGATGACGTGAAATCCCTCCGGCAAATCGACCACGTGATCCCCGTGGCTGTTCCAGATCTTTAGCGTCCCGGGCAAGCCTGCGAACAGCGCCGACGAGCGTTCGAGCTCCAGCTGCGCGCGCCCATACTCGCGCCGGTCGGCTCGCTCCACGCGCCCGCCCAGGTTATACGTGAGCCACTGCATGCCGTAACAGATGCCCAGCACTGGCACGCCCAAATCCAGCATGCGCGGGTCGCAGACAGGCGCATCTTTCTCATAGACGGAGCTTGGCCCACCCGAAAGCACCAATCCGGCGGGTTCGTATTTGCGGACTTCATCAATTCCCGCGGTACACGGGAGAATAGCGGAGAAGACTTCCTGCTCGCGGATCCGCCGCGCGATCAATTGCGTGTATTGGCCGCCGAAATCGAGCACGACGATTCCGCGCCGGGTGCCCACCGCTTCGGAACTCTTTTGCAGCACAGCCCCGCTTTCCGTCATTGTTTTTCGCTCACCCACTGAGCGCCGCTCCGCTGGCTGGATGCGACTGGGAAGAACATCTGCCGAGAGAATATCACGAACACTGCGCGCGCACGCGGCAACGAGCGCCA
>JAGWRH010000337.1 GCA_028876695.1 Acidobacteriota bacterium
CGACGGAGGCAGAACGGGCCGCGCGCCCGAGGTACACGGCCCGCCGGCGGAAGTCCGAACTTTGCCGATGCCCGAAGCGCCTTGACATCCTGCAAAAGGGCGGCTAAAAGGCCTGAAGAGAAAGACCCACCTGTCGGAAGGACCGCACCGGCGATACGCCGCGCGCGATGTCAAGCTTCGAACACGACGGAGGATCGCATGAAAGGATTCAAGCAATTCCTGCTGAGAGGGAATGTGGTGGACATGGCCGTTGGTATCGTGATCGGCGCTGCATTTGGGACAGTGGTGAGCGGGTTCGTGAAAGATTTGCTGACTCCGTTCATCGCCGCGATCGTGAAGAAGCCCGATTTTTCGGCGTTCACGTTCACGATTCGAGACAGTAAGTTTCTGTACGGTTCTTTCGTGAACGATATCGTGTCGTTCGTGATTATCGCCGCCGCGGTCTATTTTTTCGTGGTGCTGCCGATGAACACGCTGGTAGCGAGAATGAAGAAAGCGCCGCCGGCGGACCCGACCACGAAAACATGCCCAGAGTGCAAGAGCGAGATACCGATCGACGCGAGGAAGTGCGCGCACTGCACGTCGGTGCTGGAGGGTGCGGGGGCGCGTGGGTAGCAATCCGAAGTTGGCACGCGGAGGAGCCTATGCATTCTTCGATCCCTAGAAGAAGGGACAAGCTCATACCGTGAATTTCGAATGGGACCTGGACAAGGCTGCGCGAAATCTCCGGAAGCACGGAATTTCTTTTCACGAAGCGGCGACCGTTTTCGGCGATCCGTTCGCGATTACATTTCACGATCCGGGACATTCGATCAACGAGAGACGATTTATCACAATTGGTGTGTCAAATCGGCAGAGGCTATTGATCTTGGCACACGCTGATCGCAGGGAAGCGATTAGAATCATAAGCGCGCGGAAAGCCACTCGTGGCGAGAGAAAATACTATGAAGAAGACCAGAAACCGAAGAGTACGTGACGAGCTACGTCGCGAATACGATCTATCGAAACTGGGTGGTGGTATTCGCGGCAAATATTCGGCGAGGTATAAAGCAGGGACGAATCTCGTACTCTTATCACCGGACGTATCGGAGCATTTCCCGGACGACCAGTCCGTGAATCGAGCTCTAAGGCACCTGATTCGGGTAGCGAAGAAGTCGGTCCGCAGCGCGCCCCGATAGGCGCCGAAACTAGCTCGGGTCTTTCTCGCGCGAAATGGATCGGCGCTAGACCTATTGAAGTGCCCGTTTGACCTCGTCGAGCGACTTGCATTTGTATGGTTGAAGTTTCTCGGTTATTACTTTAGCCAAGCAATTGTTCTCCGTCGTCAGTCGCAAGGTTCGCTTTGGATATTCGGTTGCCAAAGCTTCCGCTGCCGAGATCGGAACTACAAAGAAGTACTCGCTGTTCTTCGAGACTTCGGCATGAAGGAGAACGAAATGCTTTGCCCTTCTTTGGTCCGCATCGTCGCCAAACGGGTAATGGAATATCGGGCGGTCTTCATAACTGTAACCTGCACGCGGCGGCTCGGGCTTTCCGTAACGGAATAGAACTCTATTTTTGTTAAAGGTGAACCCATACCAATCTGCCTCGGGTTTGACGTCCAAGCGGTCGGCCATAATCGATAGCGGCTTCCTGCCGAAATGTGCGCGGCCACGCGATCCTGCGCTCTTTGTCATTGGCCGAGCTGAGCGCAAGCGAGGACTATATCTTTGCTGATGAATTCGCCGCTTTCGACAGTGCCACCGCAGATGCCGCTTGTTATCGTCCCAGCGATAAGGCGCGTTCCGGGCGCAAGCATATAGGCCTTTCCCTGGGCCTCGAGCGACAGCACCCCTGTTGTGTCTTGATGCATCGCGGCATCAGCTAGCGTCGCGAAGTCGCCGATAGAATCGGCAGCCAAAGCGTTGGTTGTTAATAGGTATTCTTTTGTTGGGTACGATAGGCCGCTGCCACTTGTATTCGCCGTCGATCCGGCTGGGATCGTATCTTCTTTCGTCGGATATGGTGGGCTGTTGCCACAGCCGGAAATCAGCAGCGTTGCGATGGCTGGAATGAAAAACACTGTACACGCGGTGCGCCAGTTCACTTTACGTTCCCCGTACGCCGCGTTTTACTCGATGCATACGTGTCAACAGTTGGCGATAGTGTGGTCCGGGCACCCGGCGCTCGGTTCGGAAGTTAAGGCGCCCCGGTGATTCGTGAGGATTCGATATGCCGCTCACATCTCGACGACTATGACTGGCGGCGGAGACGGTCGAGCAGGGAAAAGAGCGCGACGGCGATCGCGGCGCTAACGAGCGAAACGAGAAGCAGGTGGAGCGAGAGAAACGGCGTGGGACGGTTGAGCAGCACTCGCTCGGTGCCGGCGAAAATGAACTGGTGCACGTGGTAAAGGACGAACACGAGAGCGAAGCGGCTGAAGGGATGTTCGGTATCAATCCGCGCGCCGACCGAGGAGGCGATGTAGCCGATCACGGTTTTGGCAATGCCGTAAAGGCCCAGGGGATTGTCGTGACTGAGCGCGTCTTGCGCGATCCCTATTGCCGCTCCAAGCAGCATTCCCGAGACGGCATTGCGCCGGCTGACGCCGAAATAGATGGTGACCAGCAGCGGCAAATCAGCGAATTCGGCCCAGCGGCCGTAGCGATGGAGAAATGCCTGAATCACTATGGCCAGCAGCGCGACGACCGCGACCACGCCGCCGTAATACTTATGGACCTCGACGTTCCCTTCGGACTGAATTCCGGAATCGAACGAGTAGGACATATCAGGGGCGTGTTGCGTCAGCCGGCACGGACGGGGCCGGCGTCGCGGGAGCCGGAACCGAGGGTGGCGCCGATTTCGTTGACGTGGCGGCGGGTTCCTTTGCCGAAGAACCAGGGTTAGCAGGCGTCGCGGCTGGTCCAGCTTTCAGAGGAGGTGGCTCGGAAGCGATTCGCTTGGAACGCGGAGCTGCCGCGGGTTGGGCGGGACGCGTAGTCGCGGCTTTTGATTCGGGCGCCGGAGCGCTTATTGACACGGGTGCGCTTGGTGCTGCCGGAGGAATTCCCAGCGCCACATCGCCAGCCCCGTCATGAGCGTTAGGGGCCAATTCGTGTTCGGATAGCAGCACGAACACGTCTTCCAGGCGATCGAGGCGCGCCGCCGTCTGCACTTGGATCACTTGAAATGGATTCCCGGGTTTGTTGCTGGCCACCGTGCCGATCAGCAGACCTTTGGGGAAAATGCGATCTTCGCCCGACGTAACGATCACTTCGCCCGCGCGAACTTTCTCATCGTTGACCACGTACGCCATCACGGGATCGGGATCGCCGGTGCCTTTGATGATCCCTTGCGTGCGCGTATCGGCGAAGAGTGCGCCGACGCCGCTGTCGCGGTCATTGATCAGCAAAACTTGCGCAGCAGCCGGCGACACTTCGACGATTTTACCGACAATGCCATCGGGAGTGATGACGGCGTCGTTGCGGCGGATGCCATTGTGCTCGCCGCGATTGATGAACAGGATGTGCGAGGAGGGATCGGCGCTGCCCCCGATCACTTGCGCGGCAATCATGGGCGCTTCGCGGTGCGCGTCGCGGAAATCGAGAAGAACGCGCAGGCGCTGCGCATCGGCGGCGCGGCTTTCGAGTTCCTGGTTGCGCAGTTGCAGTTCGCCGACTTCCCGGCGCAGGCGCTGATTTTCAGCAAAGGTGCCGTGCAGCGCAACGTAGCTGCTCCAGAAATGGCCCATTCCGCCGAACGTCCAACTGGCGCCCTTTTCACCGGGAGTGACGATTTCGGCGGCCCAATAGCGGATGAGCCGCACGTTGCTATTGCGCTTGATCTGAAACGCGAGCAGCAGCACCTGGCCAACCACCAAGGCGGCCAGCAGCGCGAGCGGGCGGTGGCGGGACAGGGCCTCAGGCATTGCGCGGACCCGCTCCGGCGCGAACTTCCCGAGCCGAGAATCGGAATTGCGGCTTCATACGCAAGACAAATTCGACAAATCAGTCGATCGAAACAAGACGCAGCAGACGAAAATCGCTGAGCATCTTGCCCGTTCCGAGCACCACGGACGCGAGCGGGTCGTCCGCAATCGATACGGGCAAACCGGTTTCTTCCCGGATGCGTTTATCGAGATTCTTGATCAGCGCGCCGCCGCCAGTGAGTACGATGCCGCGATCGCTGATGTCGGCGGAGAGCTCCGGCGGCGTGCGTTCCAACGCGACACGAATGGCGTTGACGATCGTGGAGATGTTTTCGGAAAGCGCCTCGCGGATCTCGCTGTCGTCGATGGTGACGGTGCGCGGGACGCCTTCGATCAAGTTGCGGCCTTTCACTTCGAGCGTGAGCGGCTTTTCCAGCGGATAGGCCGAGCCAATTTCCATCTTGATCTGTTCGGCGGTGCGTTCGCCGACGAGCAAATTGTACTTGCGTTTGAGGTACTGCATCACCGCTTCGTCCATTTCGTTTCCGGCGACGCGCACGGAGCGCGAATAGACGATGCCGCTCATGGAAATGACCGCAATATCCGTGGTGCCGCCGCCGATATCCACCACCATGTTCCCGGAGGGTTCTTCGATGGGCAGGCCCGCGCCGATCGCGGCAGCCATGGCCTGTTCGACGAGATAGACTTCGCTGGCGCGCGCGCGGTAGGCGGAGTCCTGCACGGCGCGCTTTTCCACGGGAGTGATTTCGCTGGGCACGCCGATGACGATGCGCGGATGAACGAGGACGCGGCGGTTGTGGGCCTTCTGGATGAAGTAGGTGAGCATTTTTTCGGTCACCTTGAAATCGGCGATGACGCCGTCCTTCATCGGTTTAATGGCCACGACGTTGCCCGGCGTGCGTCCCAGCATCTCCTTGGCCTCGCGGCCCACAGCGACTACCTCGCCGCTGTTCTTATTGATCGCGACGATGGAAGGCTCGTTCACCACGATGCCTTTGGTCTTCGCGAAAACGAGCGTGTTTGCGGTCCCCAAGTCGATCGCCAGGTCGGATGAAAACAGACTGAAGACCGACCGCATGTTATAGCCGTTCTTATTCACTGAATGCTTCCCCCTCAGAGTCCCCACGCGCCGCTGGGACGGGGCGCAAATGCAACAAGGATATCGCGGACTTACGGAATCACGACATCAACGCGCTTGATATTCGTACCACCCCGCCGGTTTTGCCCGGTAATCACGATCGTATGGCTGCCGCGCGTCATGGGCTGCGTAAAGAACCGGAAACGCCCGTCGGATTGAATGTCCGCCACCTGCTCGCCATTGATGATCAGCGCCGCGCCGGGCTCGGTGCGGCCGGTCACTTCCACCACATTGCCTTGGAGTTCCGGGGCATCCACGTCGAGCAGCATCTGCTGCTCTTTCCCCTGCGCCGCGAGAATAAATTTATAGGAATCGCTGGGATCGCTTACGTTGCCCTGCTCGTCGATTGCGCGAACGCGCCAGAAATAATTTCCCGGCTCGAGGCCAGTGGCGTCCGCATCGGTCGCTTCGGTTTTTTCGTCGATCAGCACGTGGTTGAACATCGTCGTCGTGCCGACCTGAAATTCGTACGTCTTTGCGGTCGGCGAAGGCTTCCACTCGAAATGGATGGGCGCGTGCTTGGGATCGGCGACGATGATGGGCGCGAGATCGAGCGGCCGTACGAGTTCAGGCGGCGCTAGCACCTGCGTTTTGACCACTTCGCCGCCCTTGTTGGGGAAGGTAGCGCGCTCATACTGACCGATGTCAACGTGCTGATCGCCGCGGTCGAGCACGGCGCTTCCGGAATCAATGGTGATCTGCTGCTCATTGTGCTGCGGATCGCTGACCACCGCCGCGCGGCTATTGGCATTGACCGAGGCGACAGCATTTTCAAACGAGACTTGCGCTTTCGAGCCGGCCACGGGCCAGCTGCCAGTGAGCAGATCGACCTGGCCGGACGTGATATGCACGCCGACTTGCGTCGCGCTATTTTGGTTGACGATGTTTTCTTCGACGGTAACGAGCGTATCGCCTTTAACCGTGTACGTGGTGCCGTCCGCAAACACGATGCGGGCCACGCCTTCGGGGCCGGTCTGAATCAGGTCGCCCTTGTCGAGCGTGATTTGATAATCGGCGCTCACCCACTGCACGGAATTCGCTTTCTTGACCTGAACCTTGCCGTCGAGATTGACGAACCGCGCCTGCTTCCCCACCGGCCGGGTCGCTACGCCGCCGGATGCAGGCGAGACGGCGTTCTCGACCGCCTGAATCACCTTCGAGGAAACTTCCGGGAACACCAAATACGTGAGCGAAAGGACAATCGCGGCGATCACCACCACGTACAACACCACGGTGCGATACTTCACCGTGTGCCAGTACACTTCCACGTGCGAGACGTTGGGCCGGTCGGCCACGTTTGTTTTTTGCCTTGTCATCCGCTTTTCGCGTCGAAAGCCCAATCTAGCATAGGGGTATAGGCCTTTCAACACGGCGCAGACGCAGTTGCGAATCCGCTAACAGCGATCAGGAACGAAATTTGAGAGGATTTTGCCGGTGGAACCGCGTGAGGGCGCCGGCACACGCGGAGAAATTCGTTTTCAATACGGATAGCCATCCATTTTGGAAGTTGACCGGCATAAGCGATTTAGCGAAACTTAGAGGTTCACGATTGGCGATTTTCACTTCGTCCCGCGATTGCCTCCGCGCAATTCCTCCAGCGGTCCGCGAAGGCGGGAGGAAAATCTCAAGCACGAGGAAATAAAATGAACGAGGAAATCGGCGAGCTGTTACCGCCGGAACGATTGATGCTAACGCCGGGACCGTCGTGTCTGGACCCGCGCGTGTACCGCGCGATGGCAGCGCCAATGGTGGGCCACATGGACCCGTGGTTCACGACGATGATGGACGACGTGCAGACGCTGCTGCGGCGCGTTTTCCAGACCCACAACCGGGTGACGTTCCCCATTTCGGCTTCCGGCTCGGGCGGAATCGAGGCGGCCGTGGCCAACGCGCTGGAATCGGGCGATGAGTGCATCGTTTGCGTGAACGGAGCGTTTTCCGAGCGCATGGCCGTTATCGCGGAGCGCATTCCGGCAAAGGTAATTCGCGTGGAAGCGCCATACGGGCGCACCGTGGATCCGCAGGACGTGATTCGCGCGGGCAAGGGCAAAAAGATCAAGTTCGTCGGCTTAACGCACGGCGAGACGTCGTCTGGAATCGTGCAGCGCCTCGAAGATTATCGAAAAGCGGCGGACGAACTCGGAGCGTTGCTGGTGGTCGATACTGTTGCGACGCTTGCGGGAGTGCCGCTCGACGTGGACCGCCAGAAAATCGACATTTGCTTCAGCGGAGCGCAAAAGGCGATTAGCGCGCCCCCGGGCATGGCACCGATCACGGTAAACGGGCGCGTCGAGAAGTATATGGAAACGCGGAAGGAGCCGGTGCGGAGCTGGTATTTCGACCTGCACCCGGCGATGACCTACTGGGGCAAAGACCGCTTGTATCATCACACACCGCCGATCACGCTGATCTACGGCATGCGTGAGGCGTTGCGGCTGGTGCTGGAAGAAGGTCTCGAAGCGCGGTGGGAGCGGCACGCGCTGTGCCAGCAGGCGCTGGTGGCGGGTGCCGAAGCGATGGGGCTCGAGCTCTTCGTGAAGAATCCCGCGGATCGCCTGATCACCGTAACGGCGGTGAACATTCCAAGCGGCATCGCGGATAAGAACGTGCGGAAACAGCTGCTCGACGAGTTCAACATCGAGATCGCCGGCGGGCTCGGACCGCTTGCCGGAAAGATTTGGCGCATCGGGCTGATGGGCTATTCGTGCCAGAAGTGGAACGTGATGCGATTGCTGGCGTCGCTCGAAAAGACGCTGCTCGATCAAGGCATGCGCGTTCCGGCGGGCGCTGGGGTAGGAGCGGCGATTCGCGTGTTTCGAGAGGCGACCCAGCCGGCGGCAGCGGGCGCCCGGCAGTAATCGGTGAAGCGGGCATCGAGTTTCTGCATAGAGGAGGGGCCGTGGCCAACGCGGTGATTTACCCCACGATACCGAACGCCGGGGCGATGAGCGAGTTCGTCCCGCCGTTCGACGTTCCGTCAAAGGTCACCGACTTTGTCTATCACTGCCGGTTTTCGCACTGCTGGAATGCGGTTGCTACGCGGCACAGCGATACGATGGATTGCAAGTTCTTCGTGGACGGCAAAGGAGTGATCGTTGGATTGGCGCATCCTGGCTTCGTCGCGTTTCGAGATAAAGCGGGCCGCAATTTGACGGACCGGGAAGCCAGTTACGTCGCCGCGGAATACTTGCGCGGACGATTGGAGCAGGAAGACGAGCATTCGCTATACGACGTCTCCGCGGCGGACGTGTTACGCATCGCCGAGCGGTTGGAAATTCACTGAGACGGTGCCCATCGGCGCGGCGATTGAGTGACGACGGCGCCACTCTCGCGGGCAGGTCCCCTGCCGTCTGCCCGACAAACGATACGAGCGGTCGGCGATCACGACGAAGGCAAGCAGGTTACGTCTAGCGCGCGATTCGTCGGGTGGCGGCTCCCATTCGCGCACGAAGCCCAGCCCTTCCGCAGGATCGCGTCCCGTTTCCCGGCACCCCACCGGTAAACCAACCTGCACGTTAGTGGGACACACCCAATCGCGCTGAAAGCGAGTGGGTGGCAGCATGCCAGCGTAATCGCAACCGGACCCGCCTCCAATACCAATCGAGCCCCTTCGTCCAGCATAGGCTGAGATGCCTGGGCCGCCCGTCGCGTTAGCAGCCAACAAAAGGTTACGGTAAGAGGGAAATCGTTCGAACGATTGAGTTTGCCAATCGAATCGAGCCCATGCGTTTCGATCGAGACGCTTAGGCTTTGCCGCGTCTTCGGCGATGACGATGTAGTGTAACGTAGGAATTTCGCGCGGATGTCGGCGGAAGCGATTGGATTGGTTCCGCGCGTTCGTCGCGTTTTACGGAGAGAGGTTGGATGGCGTCTTCTGCATCCATGGATGCGCCCCTGCTTGGATCGAGCGCGGAGCGCTGGCTGGTGGCAGCGGCGGTAATGGCCAGCGCGATGATGGAGCTGATCGACACGGCCGCGGTGAACGTCAGCCTGCCGTACATCGGCGGAAGTCTGGCGGCAACGACGAGCGAAGCGACATGGGTGCTGACGTCCTATCTGATTTCCAACGCCGTGGTTCTTCCTCTGGCCGGCTGGCTGGCGAATTATTTCGGACGCAAGCGCCTGCTGATGGGAGCGGTAACGGGTTTCACGGCCGCGAGCGTGCTGTGTGGCCTTGCCCCATCTCTGCCCCTGCTGATTGTCTTTCGCGTGATTCAGGGCGCGGCCGGAGGCTCGCTGCAGCCGGCCACGCGAGCGATCTTGCTGGAGACATTTCCGCGGGAAGAACGCGGGCACGCCATGGCGATTTTTGGTGTCGGGATCGTAGTGGCGCCGATCCTGGCACCTGTGCTCGGCGGATGGCTCACGACAGATTATTCGTGGCGGTGGATTTTTTTCATCAACGTGCCGGTATGCGTAATCGGGCTCGTCATGCTGGAGCTATTCATTCACGACCCGCCGTACATCCGGCGCGGAACGCTGCGAATGGACTACTGGGGGCTCGGGATGCTGGTGACCGGCATCGCGTCGTTGCAAGTGATGCTGGACAAGGGCCAAGAGGACGATTGGTTCAACTCGCATTTTATCGTCATGATGGCGATGATTGCCGTAGTTTGCTTGACAACCTTTGTAATTTGGGAGCTGCGCGACGATCAGCCACTCGTTCATTTCCGGCTGCTGAAATACAGGACCTTCGCAATGGGGACGATGATATCGGCGGCGCTGGGCTTCGTGCTGTATGGAAGCATCGTGCTGATTCCGCTGTTCATGCAGGAATTGCTGGGCTTTCCGGCGATCACTGCAGGATTCTGGAATTCGCCGCGCGGAATCGCGACGTTGCTCCTGATGCCGGTCGCTGGATTCCTGATCGACCGCGGATGGGATATGCGGGGAATGATATTCACGGGAATGATGCTGGCGGTCGCGGGAGTGTTCGCATTTTCGCTGCTGAATTTGAACGCGGGGCCATGGAGTTTCGTCTGGCCGGAAGTGATGATGGGCGGCGGACTTTCCATCGTGTTCCCGCCGCTGGCGACAATCAGCGTCGATCCCATTCCGACGCACGAAATGGGTTACGCGACGAGCGTGATTTCGTCGCTCCGGAACATCGGGGCGAGCATCGGGATTTCGATCGTGACCGCCGATCTGACGCGGAGCCGCCAGGCAGCCCAGAACACATTGGCCGCTCATGTGACGCGCGCCAATCCGGGATTGTACGCGGCCCTGACCGGGGCGAAAGCATATTTCGTGCAGCATGGATCGGGCCCGGCGCACGCGACGCAGCAGGCCATGGCTCTGATGTATGAAGAGCTGCAGCAACAGACCGCGGTGATGAGCTACCTCCACGGTTTCCGGCTGCTGGCGATCGTATTCGCGATCGTGGCGCCGCTGGCGTGGACCATGAAGCCGCGAACCGTCAAGCGCAGATCGTGAATCGCGCGCCATCAAAGCGACTCCACGCGGCGCTGTAAATCCGCGGCGATTTCCTGAGGATCGCGTTCGGGGGCGTAGCGGACCGGCTCGCCAATGGTGACGCGGACTTCGCCGGGTTTCGCGAAGCGCCGATGCCGCTGCTTCGGACCGTAAGCTCCGTCGAGGCGCATCGGAACGATCGGGAGGTTCAGCCGCGTAGCAAGCAAGCCGATTCCGGAGCGAAATGACGCGATGCGCCCATCCTTCGTTGTAGCACCCTCCGGAAAAATCAGAATATTCCAGCCGCGGTCGGCGAGATTTCCCGCGAACGAAAAGCTGCGCAGAAATGCGGACTCGCGCGGGAGCGGGAAAACGTTGAAAAGAGCAAGGAGGAGTCCGTAGCTGAGGCGCTGCCCGAGGCGCGATAACCAGCCGATGGTTCCTGGCGGACGGCGCATGGCAGCGAGGCGTTCACCTCCCATGGCGGTGGCCAGACGATGGCGAAATCGCGGCGGGAGCGCGGCGAGAATCCAGCCGATATCAATATCGGTGACGTGATTTGAGACTACGAGCACCGCACCGCGCCAGCCACGCAAGCGCTCGCGGCCTTTGACCCGCGGCGCGGCGAGCAAGTAGGTAGCGGGCCAGACGAGCAGGTAATACACGGCGAGCCGAATCGCGGAAATGAGACGATTTTGCGGCCAGCGCGCGAACGCGTAATCGGCAGGGACCGGCTGCGGAGCGCGCACGGCTTGTTCGAGTTGCTCGAGACTGGCGGCGTTTGAGAAATTTGTTTCGCTGAGATCGATCTGGTAACGATCTTCGAGCGCGCTCATCAATTCGACGCGATCGAGCGAACTCATTTGCGCGAGAGCGGAGCGCGCGGCATCCAGCGAGTGTGGATCGAAGGCGCGGCCGGTAATTCGGGCGATGAGAGCGGCAATCGGGCTAGTTGAAACTTGCGATGAGGTTGACGGCTCGGCGGACGGGGCGCTGAACCGTTCGGCGGCGGCCTCGCGGATGCGAGAAAGGACAGGTTTCTGTGTGGGTGTGCGCGGGAAATCGGGCTCTGGCCATTCAAACCAGCGGCGAATGCGCTGGAATTCGGCCAGCGAATCGTTGGCGCGGTCGACGATGGCCGAAGCATTCGCGACAGAGGTATCGAGCAAGAGCGCGGCGCACGGCTCTTCGTTGCCGTCACGCGGCAGCCCGATAACCACGCAATCGCGCACGCCTTTCTGCCTGCGTAAAGCTTCCTCGAGATCGTCCGGGTAAACGTTCATGCCGGCTGGAGTGACGATCACGTTTTTCTGGCGGCCTTTGAAATAAAGGCGGCCATCCTCGCCGATCTCGGCCAGATCGCCGGTGTGGAACCATCCGTCTTCGCCAACAACCGGCTGGAACTGTGCCCCTTGCCGGTAGGCTTTGGCGATATTCTCACCGCGCACAAGAATTTCACTCCGATCGGAAAGTTTGATCTCCATCCCCGGAAAAGCCTCGCCGATGGAGCCTTTGCCGGGCCGAAACGGATGATTGAGGGTGATGAGCGAGGCGGTTTCCGTCATTCCATAGCCCTGAATGACGGCATAACCGAGGCGATGCCAGAACGTTTCGACGGTAGAAGGCAGCGTGGCGCCCCCGGCGATGATGGCCCAGAATTTCCATCCGAAGCGGCGATGGATCTTCCGAAAGGCCCACCAACGGCGGAGAAAGTGCTTGGCCTCGGCGGATTCGAACCGGCTGCGGAATTGTTCCGTATCGTTTCGGGCATCGACGTCGCGTTCGACGTCACGCTGGAGCGATTCGATCAGGCGCGGCACGGAAACCAGCACGGATACGCGTTCGCGGCGGATGGTGTCGATCAGATCGGAGGGTTTCAACGTTCCGGGAAACACGATCGTGCCACCGAGCAGCGGCGGGATGAAGACGCTCATGATCTGGCCAAAAATATGGCTGAGCGGGAGAAGATGGAGAAAGCGGAGGGGATGGACGATGCGTTCGTAGCGGATATATTTGCGGATTTCACTTTCCAGCGGCTCGATATTGGCGAGCACGTTGCCGTGAGAGATCACCACGCCGCGCGGTTCGGCAGTGGTGCCGGAGGTGAAGATGATTTCGAGCGCGTCGTCGCGGCTCAGGACGGGCGAGGCAAAAGGGGACGAGCGATGATGCACGATAGTCTGCAACAAGGATTCCATCTCGATGGACGGGACCTGTAATGAAAGTGAGGCGGAGCCGCGAGAGGCGACGATCAGCCGAGCGCCGACCTCGCGCGCGATGCGCGCCGTGAATTCAGGCGTGGAGATTGGATCGACGGGTACCGCGAAAGCGCCACACAATACGCAGCCGAAGAACGCGGCAATCCACGCGGGCGATGGTTCGCCCTGAAGGAGAACGGCGTTGGATTTGGCGATGCCCCGGGATTCGAGTTCGCGGGCGAAGCGGCGGGCGTTATCGAGAACCTCGCCGTAGGTAGAACGCTCCATGCGATAACCACGGCGAGAGACGATGAAAGTTTCGCCGCGGCGGTATTCGAATTCGTTGATGAATTCGGCGAGGGAGCGGCGAGGCGCAGCGTTTGTGGCGTCCGGCATGTTAGCCGCTACGATTGTCTGCCGTTTCCGGGGGAGAAAAGCAAGCAGAAGCGACGGGGGTCGCGCCTATCTCCGGGTAGAGGCAGTCCCGGTTGCTTGTTTTCAATGGTTTAGAGACGTTTCTATTCGAATGCCCTCCGGCGGCGGGCAGGCACACCAGCCGTGTCGTGCAGCTGACGTCAATTTACGGAATCAGCAGCCAGCTACATCACCGAGAGAAACGCGCGACAGAGGGCCGCGAAAGCACTGATCTAAGCTGGGGTGCCATCACCCCAGTGCTGGAATCACGCGCAGGATGCGGTTTTGTTACCGGTAAAGAGCGATTGGATCTGCGCTAGCTAGGGTATAGAAAGCACGCCGCCCTCCGGAACGGCGGCAGCCTGCTCGACACCGCGGTAACGATAAACGACGATGAGAACTTTGTCGGCGCCCACGGCGGGATCACCGCCCATAGTGGCGTTGCCGACCTGGACCGTGAGGCGGCCGTCGTCCACCATGTTCTGCAAAAGGCCGGTGACGTTCGCGGTTTGGCGTTGAACGCCGTAAAAGCCCCAAAGGATTTGGAGCCGCTGATGATCACGATCGCGAAAGCCGTCGCGATCATCGCGATCAGACCGGTCATCCCGGTCTCCCCTATCGGCTTGGTAGCCCTGATTGCCGTACTGGTCGCGGTCGCCTGGATGGTCCCAGTTGCGATCGGGAACGGCAAACATCTGCACAGGAACGAAGCTGCCCTCGCGGAAGTCAAATTCTCGTTGATCGCCGGCGCGGTTTTTGGTGTAGATGCGAAGCGTCTTGTCCTTGCCGATCGCGGGATCGCCGCCCATGGTTTGGTTGCTGACGGCTATGCGTCCATTGACGCCACCGCGGGAGACGAAGTCACGCACGAGGTCGGTGACGTCGGTCTGGCGCGAGTCGTGGCCGTACACAGCGCGAACGACAAACCAGACCTGATCCTGAGCGTGCGCGGCGGGGGCAAAGAGCGCCGCTCCAGCAGCGAAAAGCAGAATCGCGGCAGAAATCGTGGCGCAACGTAGGGATCTCGTCATAAATCCTCCGGCGTTTCTGGGTCTATCTACTTTATCGCGGGGCAGACGCGCGGCGGCCTTCGAGCGGCCGATCTGTTGCGCAAGAGGAACTAGCAGAGGTGGCTGTATGGCGCGGCGGGCAGGAGCTGACAACACACACCGCCAGCGGCTCGGATCGTGAATGCGAGCCGCCGGCGAGCGAAAGGCCTACGTTATTTTGCGGGGGCGGAGCCGATCGCTTTCCTCTCGGTATTCGCGGGAGCAGCGGCGCGGCGGCGCGTGAACGGCACAAGCATGGGCACGCGCTGACGGTACTGCCGGTAAGCGTCACCAAAAAAGGTAACCAGATCGCGCTCCTCGAGCTGAATGGCGACGAGCATGTAGCCGGTGGTCGCGATGGAAAAGACCAGATGGCCGATGGTCATCGTTGGCGCAGCCCAGAAAGCGATCAGGAATCCGAGATAGATCGGGTGGCGGACATGTTTATAAAGCGCCGGATCTTGAAAGCCGATCGGAGTGTAGGATTTTCCGCTGGCGAAGAGGCTCACCTGCCGAAGTCCGAACAGATCCGTGTGGCTGACCAGGTAGGTCGAAGCCAGAACCAGCAACCAGCCGATGGCGAAGAGAACTTCCAGAACGATTTTGCCAGTGGAGTTCTGCACGCTCCAGACCACGTTGGTCATGGGGCGCCATTGCCAGTAGAGGAGCAGAAGGCAGAGGCTGGCGAAGAGGACGTAGGTGGTGCGCTCGACGGGCCGCGGAACGAGTTTCGTCCACGCGCGCTTGAATCCCTGGCGCGCCATAACGCTGTGCTGAACCGCGAAGAGGCTCAACAACAAAGCGTCGATGATCAGCGACGGGATGGAAAACGCTCCCGCGCCGGAATCGATGGATTTTGGCACGATCAAGTTGCCAACGAAGCCGATGGCGTACAGGAACGTGCCGAGGAAAACCACGTACACAACAAAGCCGTAGATAACGGCTGCGACCTTAGCCATGGTTGCTGCCTCCTTTGCGAAGAGTGCAAGCGTTATAAAGGAGCAGTAGCCGATAGAATGGCGCCAAAGAAGAAGCGGCAATGGAAGAGCCGCCGGAATGGCGGATGAACCCCCCTATCGCTTCGACGACTGGCGGACGATACTTCGGCGCCTAATATTTGTCAACGGCAGAGCGCTTGCAGTGATACGTTTGTTCTAATCGTGGCACAGATGGCGGAATCCTGGATTTCGATGGATTCGAGCCAAGGATTTTCGCGCGGCGGCTGATCGAAACGGCCGTGAATGCAGATGAAACGGTCCGCCATTAGCGTGGTTCCGACGGGGTTTGGTAGAGCACGAACGAAGAACCCGGAACGGTGAGGCGCACTTCGCCGGATGACTCGATCCGCGCGGGAGCATCGCCGCCCAGCCCGCCCCAACATGGATCTTGAGAATCGAGGAGTTTCGCCCACACGCCATCCGGAAGCGAGATAGCTAGAGAGGCTGCATCCGTTTCGAAGTTGAAGATCGCGAGGCGCTGATGCTCGTGATGCCAGCGGCGGAGCACGAGCGCTTTGGGCGAATCGAAAGGTATAGCTTCGAGGGCGTTTTTGTCGCGACGCGAGAGGACTGGATCGTCGCGGCGCAATCGCAGTAGTTCTCGATACAAGGCGAGCAGAAATTTGTGCGGTTCGGCGCACCGTGAGGACCACTTGATACGCGAACGAGTAAAGGTGGACTCGTCCTGGGGATCGGGAATATCGCCCTGCCAACCGAAGCGCGAGAATTCAGCGCGGCGGCCCTTGCGGACTGCTTCGATCAAAGCGGGCTCGCCATGGCTGACGAAATAGAGGAACGGAGCGGATTCGCCGTACTCTTCGCCCATGAAAATCAGCGGAAGAGACGGGGAGAGCATCACCAGGCCCGCTGCGAGCTTCAGGGCTTCGAAGGAAATCAGCGAACTAAGGCGCTCGCCGCTCCGGCGGTTGCCGACCTGATCGTGATTCTGCGCAAAGATCACGAATTTTTCAGCGGGAAGAGATTTCGACGAGTTCCCATGACGTCTGCCGCGGTATCCTGATTCCTGTCCGGAGAAGACGAAACCGTCAGTCAAGGCGCGGGCGAGCTGTGCGGTTGAGCCGAAGTCCGCGTAATAGCCCTGGCGATCGCCGGTGAGCAAGGTGTGAACGCAATGGTGGAAATCATCGTTCCACACGGCGTCCAGGCCGTAGCCACACACGGGATCCGGCGAGACGATACGAGCGTCGTTCAAGTCGCTCTCGGGAATGAGATGGATTTTGCGGCCGAGCTCGCGGGCGCGAAGGTGGACTGCACGGGCGAGCTCACCGAGAAACGGCTGAGCCGATGTGTCGGCAATGGCGTGGATCGCGTCGAGACGCAGCGCGTCAAAACGAAAATCTTCGACCCAGTGAAGCGCGTTCTCTATGAAATAGCGGCGGACGTGGTCGCTCTGCGACCGGTCGAAGTTGAGGGCTTCGCCCCAGGGCGTGTGGTAAAAGTCGGTGAAGTACGGGCCGAAATGCGGGGCATAATTTCCCTCAGGCCCGAGGTGATTGTAAACAACGTCCAGGACGGCGGCGAGGCCTGCCTCGTGGCAGGCGTTCACCAGGTGTTTCAACGCCAGAGGCCCTCCATAGGAAGTGTGCACGGCAAAAGGATAGGCACCGTCGTAGCCCCAATTTCGCGAGCCAGGGAACTGCGCGACGGGCATTAGCTCGATGGCGGTGACGCCAAGGTCCCTCAGATCAGCAAGCCGCGGAATGATGGCGTCGAAGGTGCCTTCGGGAGTGAAGGTGCCGACGTGGAGTTCGTAAAAGACGTAATCGTGCAGCTCGATGCCGCGCCAGGATCGATCCCGCCAAGAATAGCGGGGATCAACGACTTCGGAGGGGCCGTGGACACCTTGAGGTTGAAGGCGTGAAGCCGGATCGGGAAGCTCTTCGCCGGATGGGAAGCGGTACAGATAGCGAGTACCGGGCGCGGCATCGGGAACGAGCAGGCTGAAATATCCGTCCGGCAGGCGTTCCATGGCGAGGCAGCGCTCGCGCGGCGCGAGGAGGTGCAGTTCGAGGCGGTCCGTGCGCGGCGCCCAGACGAGAAAGTCGCATCCGCTACCTTCGCGATAGTTGGCGCCGAGCTTGGGGGCTGGGTCGAAATTCACGATGGGACGGCCTCCTTCCAGCCTTGGCGTACGGATGAATTACGGCGTTTTGGGTGCGGACAAAATATCGCGAATACCTTGCAGTGGGATATAAAGCCATGTGGGGCGATTGTTGAGTTCGTACCCGAGCTCATAGACGGCCTTCTCCAGCAGAAATATCCTGAGTAGCGCATCAAATTCGACCGAGTCGGCGGGGACGAACGTCGCGTCGCCCACAGTGCTCCGGTAGCTGCGCAGGAATTCAACCGACGCCAAGGTTTGCCACTCCGCGGCTAGCGCGTCGACATTCGATCCGGCTCCCGGTAATCCAGCAAGCCGCTGCTTCGCCAAACCCGAAGCTGCACACGCGGCGTAATGAAACGAGCGCAGCATCCCAGCAACATCCTGCAACGGTGAACGCTTATCGCGCCGCTGGCTAAGGGAACGCGCCGGCTCGCCTTCGAAATCGATGATGAAAAAATCTGAACCGGTGAACAGCACCTGGCCCAAGTGATAGTCCCCGTGAATGCGGATACGGATCGAAGAAATCTCCTTCTCGAGAATCGAGTGACGAACCAACAGCGCGTCGTCCTCGAGCTTAAGGATATCTTCGGTCAATCCGGCGACTGGATTGGGAAGCTCCGCGATTTTCAGGCGAAGCATTGCGAAGTTGTGAACGACCAGATCGTGAAACGCTACCTCCATTCTTTCCCGAAGCTCGGGCGTGAACCGCTCCGGCGCAAAGGCAGGATGAGCGCCCGATGACGCAAGCGCCAGATGGAGCTCGGCGGTACGCGTGCCCAGAAGCCGAACGAGTTCCAACTGCTTCCCGAACCGAGCCGAAGGTTCGCAAACGGCCGGATTTGATTTCGCATTCGAGGCGGAAGGGCGAACCGAGCCGGGAAGCGCTTCCCCAGTAGGATGATCGGGAGAGGCGAAAAGTTCCACGAGCGAATCAACCGTTTGGCGCCAAGCGTCGCCCCGATTGGGAATGAAGCGCTGCAATATGCCCAGAGTCATCACGCCCGAGGCATTTGTTCGGTAGCTAAGGGAGCCGCAAACGGGCGGCACGTTTTGGAAATGCGCGATGGAAGCTAGAAAGCGGCCGATTTCCAGGTCGGGATGTACGCCTTCCTCAACTCGCCGGAAAAACTTAAGAATAAAGCGATCGCCGAAAACGATCGAGGAGTTGCTCTGCTCGCCGCGCAGCAGGCGGGGCTGTGGCAGAGCCGTGGCAGACGACGGCCTGTCTTCCTCAAGGCCCGGCTCGGGGCTGGCGTAAAGCTCTCCGCATTGCCCGGCGAAGGAACTGGCGTTCACGATGGCGCGGAAAATTTCGGAGAGAAATTCCGCGTCGGATAACGCGTCAATCAGGATCTGGCCGGAATCGGCCGAGGACGCCGGAAGGCGTACGGCGATCGCTTCGGGCGGGCAGGCCCGGCCGGGAGGACTTGCGATCAGTGGGACGACGTATGTTTCGGCACCCCCCTCGGAGAATTCGACGGCAACTAATGCGACCAGAGCAACGGACCGCGGGACCGGCACGGGAATGCAGTCGGAGAGCTGCGCCGATTGAATTCGCCGGGCCTTGGAACGAAACCACCTTTGGTGCGGCAGGAACTCAGGGAGTTGAGCAGCAACAGCGGTGCGGAGCCTCTCTGCGAATCGCGCGTCGATCTGCGGCAGGACCATCCGATAGCTCCCTCGAGACGCGAGGCGACGCGTAGCGCATCAGTTCGAGAATACTCCAAAGCGACTAGAGGGGAGAGAGTTCGTCATCGCGCTCCTTTTCGTCTTCTCGAAGGAAATGGCGTTGGAGGAGCCGTTCGGCCAGATGACGGCCGCCGAAGCCAAAGGCAATCGCCAATCCGAGCATGAGCGCGCCAAAAACTATCGAGAAGGCGATTTCCATCGTCTGCTTTCCCAGGCCCACCTGCTCGAGCGCCATCGACAGCGCGAGAAAGATAATGACGATACGAACCGTGCCGCTGAGCAGGCGCGGCGAGGAGAAACCGGCATTGACTCCTGCCAGCAGGGCCGCACGCGAGAAGAAGTTGGCCGCCAGCAGTCCCACGAAAAGGATCAAGAACGCGACGAATATCTGCGGCAGCAGCGCGATCAGATTGGCAATTTGTTGTTGCAAGCTGCCGATCCCCAGAAAGCTAATGCCGACGATGATGAATCCGAGCCATACGACCCAGAAGACGGCACGACTGAGCAGCTCGGTCATGGTTGGAAGTTCGGCGCGGCGCAGCAGGCGCGAAGCGCCCGCTTCCTCCGACATTTTTTCGACCTTTACTACGCGCAGGATGCCGCGGAGGATCACCTTCAGCAGATAGGCCACAAGCCAGCCGATGAAGATCACGACGAGCATCAGCAGAAACCGCGGCAAGAACTCGGCGAGCATGTGCGTCAGGTTGTCGTGAGCCTGCTCGAACGCGTGCAGTATCATTTGTTGCATAAAGCACCTTACCCTTTCATGCTCCAACGCTCGAACAAGAAACCCCGCTGGCGGAGAAACTCAGAGCAGAGGTCATCGAGATCGGCTTCGACCGTTTCGGGATCATCGGAGCGGTGCACGGTGAGAAAAGAATGCACCCTGCCGCGGTAGATTGGAATCAGCGCTTGAACCAAATGGCCGCGATTGATGACAGAACGATGGTACGCGGAGGCGAATTCGTAGATGGTCCGGACCCACAGCGAATTGCTGAAGCGGAATGTGTTCTCATCGAGAGCCGCGAGCCGCACCAGCTCGGCATGGGTATCGGGGCACAGAATTGAGCCGAGGATCTCGGACAGTTCGGCAATGCCGGTGCGATACAGCTGGAACAACTTCTTGCGATCAACGCGGACTGGCCCGCTGGTCAGCTGGTGATCGGGTCCGATGGTATCGAGCGGCGACGGATCGCAGCCCGAAAGCCAATATTTCTCGGTTGATTCGAGACACCAGAAGAATCCAGCGACTGCCTCGCGGATGACGTCCACGACGGCGACCGATGAGGATCGCGGTTTGGGGCCGAGAAAGGCCTGGCAGCACGAGAAAGAGTTCGACAGCGCCGTGAAGGCCATCCATGTTTCAGCCGTCGATCGGATTCCGTCGTTCTCCCATTCAGTGCTGTCGAGGCATTTGGAAGCGAGCCGGCCGGAAAATCCGAACTCCGTAGCCCGCAATTCGCGCACCGATTTTCCGAAGAGCGCGCGGCTGAAGGGGTACAGCAAATTGCGCGTCAGCAATCC
>JAGWRH010000338.1 GCA_028876695.1 Acidobacteriota bacterium
ACACGGAGCGGCTGCCACTGAGCCAGAGCACCGTCACCACGCCGAACGTGGACTTGCACCTCTATGGCGACGGCAAGGACATCATCATTTCCGTCGGCAAGGGGCCCTACTCGCCTCACACCTTTAATGGGTTGTGCGAGCGTCCGTGCGGCTTTACGTTCAGCGACCGCGGCAATTATTTCGATCTTCGGGGCATGGCCAACATCAAGTTCACCGTCGTCACGGCCGGCTTCCATCGCCTTCGCCCCTTGATCAAACTCGCGGACGGCACGCTGCTCATCGGCGATCAGGCCGAGGGATCCGCCGCCGATTGGCATCCCTACGAAATCTCGTTTAGCGAAGTGCGCTGGCTGAAGCTCGATCCAGAGCGCGGCGTTACGCTCGGCGATACATGGGTGGCCAATCCCGATCTGAGCAAAGTGGCTGAGGTCGGCTATTTCGACGTGATTCCCGGAAGCGGTGTCCACGTGGAAGGCATGCCTCTCGAAAGAATGCCGGCTCCGCCGCCGGAGGGATTGATCGCCGTTTCATCCTTCGAGTTGTGGGGCAAATTTGTCCCGCGCGAAAACGCGCCAGCTAACTGAGCCCTCCTGCAATCAGGAACCGCTTCGCCCGTTTGTGAGAAGACAAAACGGGGTACCATCGCGCCCTGGCCCGATGAGGTGGGCTCGCTTGCCTCGCTCAATCTATCGGGCGTAACATCCGTCGCGTAGGGGATTCGCTCCGCGCGCACTGATATCCGCGAAGCCTTGGGCGCAGCCATTCCAACGACCAAAATAGGTCGATGAGGCCCGGGGGTGGAAGGCTCATCATGAATCGACGCAAGCTGCTGTCATTATTAGGCGCTTCACCGGCGCTTCTGGCTGGCACGAAACTCGGCGCAGCCACCCGCAAAACGGGTTCGACCGCATTATCCAACGGAAGAATTGAGACGCTCAATCCAAAAGGCACTCCGCCGCCCATCACTCTGATTCCCATGGCGCCGCGCCTGAAAACGCTCGACGGCGAAACGATCTATCTTGTGTCGGACGGCTTTCCGGGCGCCGATCACTTCCTGAACCAGATCGCCATCTGGTTTCAGAAAAACATGCCGAGCGTCAAGACGGTGTACCGCCTGAAAGCCGGCGCGCTGCCCGATGACGACCCGAAGCTCTGGGCCGAAATCAGGGCCAAGGGCAACGCGGTGATCATGGCCATCGGGCATTGAAGCACCTGCACCCCAGCGACCGTGGGTCACTGCATAACACTGGAAAAGATGGGCATTCCTACCGCGCCGATCGTAACCATCGCGTTCAAGGATCTCGCCTATAGCAACGCCGCGCAGCGCGGCATGCCGCACGAGCGCATCTGCTTCACGCCGCATCCGGTATGGGGAAAATCGGACGCGGAAATGTACGCCTACCTCGAAGGCAGCGATCCCGTCACGCACAAGCCGCTGATGCCGGAAATCATCAGCGCGCTTACCAAGCCGCTCACGCCGGAAGAAGAAAAATCCGGCACGGTGACGCCGGCGGGGGGCCCGGACGTTTTTTCCGACACGCCCGATAATCTGCAGAACTATTACATGAACAACGGCATGACGGACTTCATGCCCATCATCCCGCCGACGCAAGAAAAAGTAGAGGCGATGCTCAAGGGCACCAGCCACGCTCCCGATGAACCGGTCGGGAAGATGTGCCCGGCGAAAGGCTCGTATCCGGAGTGGTCGTACAACGTGCGCAACGTGGCCGTCAACGCCGTGATGGCCGGATGCGATCCGAGCTATTTCCCGATCGTGCTGGCGATGGCGGCGAGCGAGTTGCCTTCGCTCTCGAGCTCCACAAACTCATTCGCCACCGCCGCGATTATCAACGGCCCGATTCGCGACAAGCTCAACATGAACTACGGCATCGGCGCGATGGGACCGTTTGCGCAACCCAACGCCACCATCGGCCGTGCGTGGACGCTGGTCTCGAAAAACTGCGGCAGTTGCGGCCAGCCCGGACAGACTTACATGGGCACTTTCGGAAACACGTGCAACTACAACAACCTGGTGATTCCCGAGAATGAAAAAGACAGCCCGTGGGAGCCGTTCCATGTGCAGAAGGGATTCAAAAAAGACGAAAACGTGGTAAGTGTTTTCTTTGGGATGGATATTCGCCAGGGACAGAACGGCCCCGGCCTGGGCATCAAGCCCGTCCCGCATTACCAAGATGCGTTCGCGTTTAATTTCGGCACCTGCGCGCCGCTCTTCGGCGGGCTGATCGTGTGCGATCCGCTGGTGGCGCAGGGACTCGTCGAACTCGGGTTCAAAACCAAGGAACCGCTTCTGGACTGGGTGTGGAAGAACGCCACCATCAGCGTGAGGGACGCGAAAACCACGCTTTTCGGTCTGCGCTTCGCTGGGCCGCAGGCCGCTACTTTGCCCGACGATGCGCGCATTCCGATTTTCCGCGATGCGAGCTATGTGAACGTCGTAGTGGTGGGCGGCGAAACCAACCCGTACCACATGGTGGCGAACATGAGTCACCGCGGAAGCGTCTCGATCGATAAATGGACATAAACGACGGCTTCGTAGCGCCGGCGTCTCGCCGGCGATTCAGCCGCACAACATTTGCGAGTTTCATCGTCGCCGGATTGGTTTCGATTGCCGCGCTGATTGGCGTGGCCTCGCCGTTCGCTACAGACGGTGCAGGCTCGGACTTGATCGCGCGCTCTCAGCCTCTTGGCAAACCGCTGCACGTCATCCTGGAACTCGGCGAACAGTACGAAAGTGGCGACGAGCTTTACGACGCAAAAGTCACCGTCGTAAAGGTATTGCGTGGCGAGCCTGCCGAAGCGGTGGTTAAATCGGCGGGCGCCGCGAAACCTCCGCCGCCAAAAGGCTATGAATATCTGGCGGCCCGCGTGCGATTCAAATTTTCCGCGCGCGCGATGCCGTCACATTTCGACTATACGGTCGATGCGTCGCAGTTCTCATCGGTCGCGCCCGACGGCAGCGCGTATCCCTCGGCCCCCGCACGGGCTCA
>JAGWRH010000339.1 GCA_028876695.1 Acidobacteriota bacterium
CGCTCAGACACCTCTCCGCAGCAAGTTTCCCAAGCTTAGCAAACGCGCTGAAGCGTCACAACCGCCGCCACGGGCACGCATCAGCCGCGTTTCTATTGACACTCGCGGACGCGCCACGTACATTTGCGAAGTAGCCGCTCGGAGGCAACCGTGCGATCGAGAATTATCCGCCGCCTTCGCTCCCTCCTTTTCGCGCTCCTTGCCGCCGGCCTTTTCACCATTCCCGCGATGGCTGCGAATTCACCGGTCGTCGGCACGATCGTCACCAGCGAAAACGCCACTCTCAGCAACATCGCCGCCGCGCGCGGAGCGGACGTGTATCCGGGCGATACTTTGGCCACGGAAGAGAATGGCTCGCTGCGCATCGCCTCCGGCGCAAATCAGCTCTACCTCCTCGACTCCACGGACGTGACCATGTCGCGCGAAGGCGATGCGATCCGCGCTTCGCTGGGCGGCGGCACCATCGATTTTTCCGGACTTCCCGGCCAGGTCGAAATCCAAACACCTTTGGGCGTGATCCGCGGCGACGGCACCAGGCGCGTCGTCGCGCAGGTGGCGATGATCAGCGCCACGCAGGTCCAGATCAGCGTCTATGAAGGCGCACTGCTCGTCTCCGCCGCGGACGGCACTTCGAAAACGATCGCCGCCGGAGAGGCTTACGCCGCAAGCATCGATTCGAGGGGCCCCACGGATCCGGGCATACAGGGCGTGGGAAGGCCCCGCGGAATCAAGATCAATTGGCGGCGCGTGGCTGCCGTGGCAATCGTGGGCGGCGGTTTGGCAGCCGTGACTTACGAGTTGTACAACGTCTTCACGGAAAGCTGCTCGAAGGTCAATTGCGGGCACTAGCGCTGAGTTGTGGCGCCATTTCTTTCCCGGGTTCCTGCCGCGTGATGTAGGGCTTCCCTGAAGATTCCTTCCGCTTCGCTTTTGAAATTGAGCTGCTCGTCGAACGAGCCGCCTGTGCGTTGCTCGCGATGGCCGTCGATTCTGCGTGGAGATTGAAAGCGATCACCACCAGTGGCGGCAGGCAGATTGCCAGCGTGACCGGAAGTGCGAGCGCTGCGGCGCGGCGCCAGATTCTGCGAAGCATAAGCCTCCTCGGAAGCTCCGATTCTGCGCATCTGATGCCCACGGTTCAACCGCGCGCCGAGCGCGCTGCCGCGAACAAGTAAACTTTTGCGGATAAAAAGGGACTATCGCACGCGAAGTCTGGATGGCGCGTACCTGGGGCGCGTAGTTTTCGCCATTCCGAATCAGTCCAGGATCGCCCTAAAAGACCCGTCGCAGGCAACTGCCAATCCTTATCTGGTATCTTAGACTTGAGGCAATTTACTTTGGCTCGCAACATACGAACCAGCCGGCGAATTTGGCTAGCCGCGATCGCTCTGGCGCTTCTCTTGCCGATTGCCGGATCTTCGCGAGCGCAGGCGCCGCGCGCGTTTCCCTTTCGCGCCACGAATTACAATGTGGAAGCGATCGTATCGCCCGATCAGAAGACGATATCGGCCGAAGCAAGAGTCGATTTCGTGGCCAACCAGGTGGCGCGCACCGTGCTGGTCGAGCTTCATCCCGACCTCCAGGTCACCTCGGTAAAGACCGCCTCCGGCCAGTCGCTCGCGTTCGATCGCGGCGGCCAATCTCCTCTATTTCTCAGCGTGGAGCTGCCCCGCTCCGCCACGCCCGGCGACAAAGTCTCTCTCACATTCGAATATGCCGGCTCGGTTTCGAGCGAGGACGATAGCCCCACGAAAGGCGTGCGTTTCGCCTCCGTGGACAAGGAATCCGCGTACCTTCTGCTGCCCGCTCGCTGGTTCCCGCTGACCAATTACCCGTCCAACCGCTACACCGGCACGTTCAATATCATCGTGCCCGGCAATTTCGCCGTCGCGGGCACCGGGAAAGCCGATCCTCCGCAAATGCGCGCTGGCATCGGCCCGGGCGCGCCGCAGCAGGCTTCTTATGTCTTTCATTGCGACCAGCCTTCGCCCGCCGGATCGTTCGTCGCCGGCAGCCTGCAACTTTCGCCGGTATCCGCGCAGGGCTATCCAATCGCGGTTTACACGCCGCCCGCGCAAGCCTCCACCGCCAATGACTACGCCAGCACGCTGGCGCTGGTCATGAACGACCTCGCCGAC
>JAGWRH010000340.1 GCA_028876695.1 Acidobacteriota bacterium
CGTCGTGACGATCACTTTCGTCAGTGACGCGACATCGAAAATCGTTTCGGGCGTGACGCGCGCGGATTTGGAAACATAGGTGAGAGCCCCAAACGGACGAATCGCCAGGTCATTTTTCCATCCGACCGCCAGCACGCCGCCGGGAAAGGCTTGTGCGCTGGCGCCGCGATCAAGCACGCCGTATGCCGGCCTCAGCCGCTCGCATATCGCGCGCGACGCGGGCCTGAGCGCCATCGGAATTGCCGCTCGGCTCAATCCTGCGCCGCGGGCCACTGCGCCAGGAATGTCGACAGGAATTTTTCCGCCGATCGCCGTTTGTCCAAACAGTGCTCGGGCCGCCGCCCTCTGCGCCACGGAATGCGTCGAAAATACGGCCATCCACGTCTTTGCGTTCGGAAATTGCTCGACCAGATAGGGGCTCCCGAATGCCGCCACCGCTGTGGGTTTCCCAACTGCAATCAACTGATTCACAAACGCGCGCTGGTCCGCTGGGAATCCAACATGACCCTTGCGGTCGGCCACCCGGACGAACAGCGCGGCGATCGCGGCGTCATACGATTCCGGCGGCGGCAACTTTAGCCTTCCGACTGGCGAAAACTGCGTGTCCGCGCGCAGGACCGAAAGCGAATCGACACGCGGCTGAATTTCAGGTGCGAGTGTTTCGGCCGGGCACGGATCGCGGTCGCCCGCGAGCGCAACGAGTAAAACGCGCAGCGGCCGCGTAGAATCGAGCGGCAACATCATCTGCCGGTCGCGCAGCAGCGTTACGCCACGATCTGCGATCTCTTGCGCTTTTTGTTCAAATTCCGGGTTTCCAAACCGTTCTTTCAGCCTTTCGATCTCAATGAACCGGTCGGTGTTAAGTCGCAACCGAGCCTTCACTTTCAAAATGCGCCGTACCGATGCGTCGATCCTCGCCAGAGAAATTCGCCCGGACCGTACCGCATCGCCGATGCTCGCGAGCGCCGCATCGGGAACCGGCGGCATCAGAATTACGTCCGCCCCAGCTTCCGCTGCGCGCACCGCGGCTTCCCCCGGCGAGAAAAGTGCCGTAATGGCGCCCATCTCCATCGCGTCCGTCACGATCAGCCCTTCGAAGTTCATTTTCTTTCGGAGTAATTCAGTGACGATTTGACGCGACAGCGTGGCTGGAATATTCGCGTCGGACTCAAGCGCCGGCACGGACAAATGTCCCGGCATGACCGCACTCACGCCGGCGGCAATCGCCGCGCGGAACGGCAACAGCTCGTTAGTCTCCAGTTCCTCGCAACTCGCTTCCACCACCGGTAGAGCCAGATGCGAATCGACGTTCACGTTTCCGTGGCCGGGAAAATGCTTCGCCGTCGCGAGCGCGCCGTGTGTTTCGACGCCGCAAATGTACTGTGACACGTATCGCGCTGTATCTCGCGCATCACCGCCGAACGATCGAAAATTAATGATCGGGTTATCGGGATTGCTGTTCACGTCGGCAACAGGCGCGAAAACCCAATGCACTCCCGCTTCGCGAGATTCAATCGCGGTAATCTTTGCGGCTTCGAACGCCAGTGTTGGATCTCCGGTTGCCGCGATGGCCATCGGCGCCGGAATCGGCGTACCCTCTTCGATGCGCATACGCGTGCCAAACTCAACATCCGCGCCGATCAGCAACGGAATTTTCGACCTGCGCTGCAGGTCGTTGATCATCACCGCGGTGGGATAAAGCTGGCTGCGCCGGATTCCCATCGGGCCGCGCAGTGTGTCGAGAATGAATCCACCGACGTAATTGTCATCCACTTGCCGAATCGTAGACTTGTATTCATCGCTTCCAGCGGCCTGAAAGCCGCCGAAGAACGGCACCATCAGCATCTGACCGATCTTCTCGCGCAGAGTAAGCTTCGCGAGCGTCCGCTCGACCCACGAATGCCCGGCAGCACTCAGCCGATGCCCCGCGAATCGAGCGCTCTTCTTTCGGCCGGCTCCGGGCATCAGCGAACGTGGCCTTGAAATGACGCGCGCAGTTTCGCGGCGGAAATGTTCACAGAAACGATTTGCAGTCGCATTTTCGAGCAGTATAGAGCACGCGTTTCCCATGCCACAACCGCGCCGGGCGCGAATGTTCCTTTCGCGTATCCGCGGCTAGACGACAACCACGTCCGGACTCCGCGGCACTAGATATTGGACATTGGCGACTTGCCCGGATTTCGCGCCGGTATATGAACGGATTACAATCGCTCAAGAATGGACGCGAAGAAGCAGAACACAGGGGCAGTCATCAACTCTCGAGAGACGGATGCCGCGCCTTCGGCGCCTGTAGTCAACGCAGATCGAGCCCGTTCTGCCTCCGCGGAAGAACTGAAATTGCTGCTGTACGACCCGCGCGAAGAAATTCTTCTGGCCCTGCTTGAAAATCCGAAGCTGGAAGACGCGCACGTCACCACCCTCCTTGGCCGCGCCGATCTCACCGCAAACGTCATCGTGACGGTTGCAGGCAACGCAAAATGGCACGCGCGCGAAAGCATCCGCCTGGCGCTGGCACGCCATCCACGCACGCCAAAACGCATCGCGCTTTCCGCGCTGCGCCAACTTTTCCTATTCGATCTCGCGCGGCTCAGTTTGCTGCCTTCGGCTCCGGCAGATGTGCGCCGAGCCGCCGAGGAAATGATCCTTGGGCGCGCACCGCACCTGCCGGTCGGCGAAAAATTGACGCTCGCGCGCCGCGGCCCCGCGCGTGTGGCCGGTGCCCTCCTGGCGGAAGGCCACCCTCAGGCCATCAAGCTCGCGCTCGACAACGCGTTCCTCACCGAAAGCCAGGTTCTGAAGGTGCTCGCGACGCCAGGCGTGCACGAGCGCGTCGTGGCGGCCATCGCGCAGCATCGCAAATGGTCACACATGTATAGCGTTCGCGTCGCGCTCATCCGCAACGCCTCCGCGCCCGCACAGCACGTTCTGGCGATTCTTCCCGATCTGACGCTACGCGATCTCAAGGACCTCGCCGGACTCGAAAGCCTGGCGCCTCATGTGCGAAAATATATCGAGAAGGAACTGCGGCGCCGGTCCGAAAAGGCGGAAAATCGCGCGCAGCGTTAATTTACGCGGGAGCGGAGATTCGTGGCCAATAAATCGAAGCAGCTCGCGTGGATCATCGGACTCGGCGCGGCGATCTTCATTGCCATCCTGGTGTATTCCTCGTTCCAAGCGACGCGCGACGAATATGAAGTGTGCATGGCCTTTAACGGAAATTCGCATTGCGCTTCCGCTTCCGGCACGAATTACGAAGACGCCGTGCGCAGCGCTCAGCAGATCGATTGCGAGCTGCTGGCCAACGGTCGCGACCAGAACATGGCCTGCCTCGGCCGGCAGCCGACCAGCATTCGACACGTAACCGGCCGGGGTTCTCAGCAGCCGGTCGCGCAGTAGATCCTTACGAACAGGCATCCTGGCGAACCGATCCCCTCGACTTGGTATCTAATATACGAGTGGCGCCGGCGGGGCTGCGGTGGGCCCGGCCCATTCATCGATTGTTAGGGGGCAATTCACGCGTGGACATGACCCGATGCCTGAACTGCGGGTCCGAACGGGATGCCGACGTCTGCGATTATTGCGGCCTGAATTCCGCGGCCGCCGAATTTTCTCTGCGTAAAAAACTGCTCAATCGCACCGCGATTTTTCTGGTCGGCGCGATCCTGTTCGTCGCCGCCACCGGCATGTATGCCGCGCTCGACTCGGACGAGATGTTGATCTTCGGCGGCATCTTGTTTTTCGCCGCGCTCGCGCTGGCGATCGTCGTGGAGCGGCGTGCCGTGCGCCATGCCGAAACGGAAGCGCTCAAGCGCGTGTATTACGGTCTGATCCCTGTGCCCTGGATTTTGGGCGCGCTGCTCATGGCCAATGGCGCGCTCGATGCTTCTGCTCCGCACATCGAGGAGACGCGGGTGGTGAGCAAATTTTCCATGCGAGGCCCGGTGCCCAGCCGGCGATTGATCGTGCGCTCCTGGCGCGAAGGTCACTGGGTGGAGCGCCTCCCCGTTACTTTCGCCGATTTCGATCGCTTCAATCGCGGCGACGCTATCGAAGTCAAGGTGAAAGACGGCCTCACCGATATTCCGTGGGTCGAAAGCGTGTCGCATCCGTAATAATGTCTCTGCGATTGTGAAGGTGATGTCCATCACGATCTCTCGCTGATGCCCATCAACGCCGCATCTACCCCAACAGTGCGATCTTCTTCCCGGTTAGCAAGCCGATGCCAATGCCGGCCAATCCGCCGGGCATCACGATCCGGCTGTTGACCACCGCCGACGTGTCCGCGGTCGTGGGGCGTGGAGGAACGCGCCTATCCTGACCAGCTCGCGTGCTCCCGACCAAGGCCTCCCGATTTTCCTCTAAACTTTCTGCGCGTATACTCCACCCCTAGGTGTCGAGTTCAGTCCGCTTGGAGGTGCCCGATGCGCGTGCGTTCCCTAGCGATCCCTTTCCCGCTGTTCCGAAGCCCCCTGGCCATCCTCCTCGCCTCGATGGCATTCGCTTGGCTGGCCTTTTTATCGCCCGCCAGCGCGCAGACTTCCTCCGGCTCGCCGAATGGAGAAATCCCGGGTGAAATGGCGCCCCGTCCGGCTCGCGTGACCATCAACGGAAACACCATGGCCGCTCGCGTCACAGTTTTTGTTCCGCCATCCTATCCACACGATCTGCAGGATTCACGCGTCGCGGGCACCGTGATTCTCCGTGCCGTCATAGCCAAAGACGGCTCGGTCAAGGAAGCCCTGCCCCTTTCGGGCCCCCAGCAGCTCTACAAAGCCGCGACGGACGCTGTGAAGCAATGGCGCTATCAGCCGACCGTCGTCGAAGGCGTGCCCGTCGAAGTCTCCACCACCATCAATATCGAATTCACTCCCGGCAAGCCGCCGCGTTACGAACAGCAGGGCGCGGCGATGCCTCAAACCGCCGCGGCCATGGATCCGCGGTACCGCGCCGATATCCTGCGCCTGATCGAAGCCACCCACCTGAAGGAAACCATGCGCGACTACGGCCACCAGATGATGGAAACTTTGCGCCCGTCGATCGAAGATTCGCTGCCCGGAATCGACAATCGCAAGCAAATCGTCAGCGAAGTGGAAAAGAAGATGATGGACGCGCTCGAATCTCAAGCCGCCACCGATCAGATCATCATGGTCTATGCGAAATACCTCTCGGACGATGACGTTAAAGGTGCCGTGGCTTTTTACGAATCCCCCGCTGGGCAGCGGTTCAATTCCATATCCACGCAAATGGAGGACGATCTCTCGCAATCCGGCGAGCAGTTCACCATGCAAAACCTCGATCTGATCCTGAAAGGGCTCTGCACCACGCATCCCGAGCTTCGGGGCAAAGCCGATTTCTGCCAGAAGGACTCGCATCAGCACAGCGCATTTCAGTCGCCGCGCGCGCCAGGACGCACGCACGGAGTCGGCGGCAACTAGCGCGTCCCAAGCGGCCGGAGCCCTCGCGGAAGGCCGGGCCTGCGATCGTGCTCTGCTGGCGCGATGGGTGAACTAGTAGTGGAATGTCACGGCTATTCCGGTCGACAAAATCGCGTCGTTCGACTTTGTTCCGGGAATCGGCGGGTTCGAAACGTAAAGGTCATTCAAGCTGATCTGCCATGAAGGCCGGCTGCGGATCCTCGTATTCGCGTCCCCCGCCAGCGTGAAACCGTTCCGTCGCGGCCAAACGGCCAAACCGCGAAATAGCCGCGTGCTACAATCGCGTTCGCTTACTGCATCCATGCCAATGAGCGCCATTACCCATGCGACATCGGAAATCTCCGCCGGCCTGGCCCTCCGGCCATGCCCGCTATGCGGCTCTGCTGGCAGCCGCAAGCCGGTTTTGCGCCGCGATCCGTGGCAGGTCGTCGGATGCCTGGAATGCGGCATGGTGTTCATCGGCAGTGAAATCCCCTATGAGGCGCAAGCCCGGGAACACGATTGGGAAGAGGAATGGCGCAAGGACACGATCCGCCGCAAGCGCGAACAGCCCGTAATGGTTTTTCTCTCCCGCTGCACGCGCCCATTCTTGCCCCACACGCACGGTCGCCTGCTCTCGCAGACTCTCCATTACGCACGCGCGGGCAAGCTGGTCGATTTCGGATGCAGTGACGCCAGCTTCCTCGCCCGCGCCCGGAAGTATTTTCGCGTTACGGGAATCGATCTGAGCCCCCGCGGCGTCGAAATCGCGCGCAGCCGCGTCGGTGCCGAAGCAATTCTTGAAGGACCTGTCGTCGAAGTGGCGGAGAATCGCCTTCCGGCAAACGAGTTCGACGTCGTCACCCAACTCGGTTACATTGAGCACGAATGGCGGCCGCAATCCGCCTTGCGCGCCGCGCATCGCCTGCTGAAACCCGGCGGTCTCACCGTGATCAAGACTCCGAATTACGCCAGTTGGAACCGCTGGATCCGCGGCGAAAAGTGGTGCGGCTATCGCCTTCCTGCACACTGCAATTACTTCACGCCGGAAACGATCGAGAAGATGCTTCGCCAATGTGGATTTGAGCCGCTCCCCCGCCCCTGGCGCGACCGTCTCCCTACCAGCGACTCGCTCTGGCTGGCCGCCCGCAAACCCGCCTAGCCGGAAAGTTCGACTTTTTACGCGAAGTGCGGCATCACCTCGTTCGCAAACAATTCCAGCGACCGCACGCTCTCCTGATGCGTCAAATTGCCGTACGCGAACCGCGCCACGAAGTAATTCGCTCCGGATTCTTCAATCTGCCGCTCGATCTTTCTGCGAACCGTCTCCGGCGATCCCGCCAGCAGCGCCTCCTCCCTGCTCCGTTTGGCGTTTTCCAGTCCCAATGGCGCCGCGCTAAATTTCAGCCACAAATATTCGAGGCTGTTGAAAAACTTATCCACGCCAATCCGGCCGCGTTCCTGGGCCTCCGCATCCGTTTTGGCCACGTATATGTGCCGCGTAATCCCCGCGTGAGGCATTCTCTTGCCGCTGGTCCCATGAACTCGCTGCCATTCCTCTTTGAATCGCCCCAGGGGCACCCGCGCGTCCGTCGCGCGCTGCAGTGACACGATATTCGCGTTTTCGCACGCCGCTCTCGCCGCCGTCTCTGGATTCGCCGTTCCGTACCACACAGGAGGATGCGGCTTCTGAAACGGCTTCATCTCCATTGGCACGTTCGAGAATTGATAGTGCTCCCCGCGATAGGCTACTTCGAGACCGGGAGCGATATAAACCTGCATAACAAGCGCAGAATCCTTTCGCCCGTACTGAAGAAGGCGAACGTTGACGCGATGGAAGCGATAGCTGTTGGACACGGATCTACGCTGAACTTTGGCAAGATAGGCGACCTTAGGAACATAGAGATCTGATCGCAGGGCTGGATCAGAGGTAGAAGAA
>JAGWRH010000024.1 GCA_028876695.1 Acidobacteriota bacterium
CGGTGAACAAGGAGCTGAAGGCCAAGGGGTACCGGGTTCTTCCCGTTAATCCCGCCGCGGAAAGCATCGGCGGTGAAAAGTGCTACGCGAGCCTCGCCGCCCTCCCCGAAAAGGTGGGAGGGGTCGCAGGCGTCGCCGGAATCAAGAAACGGCCCGACGGTGGCGGTGAAGAAGGGACCGTCGTAGGCGATTTTGTCGAAATCCCAGTTGGTGAGGAAATAGTCGCGGCCGAGCGGGGCGTTGCCTTTTTGTCCGTGGTAGAGGCCGGGATAGCCACGCATCCAGAGATCGGTGTCGCGATCGAAGCCAAGGATGAATAGATCGTCGAGCGGAACCTGGGAGAACGTGCCGCCGGCGCGAAATCGCGCCAGCAGATGGTAATCCTTGCCTTGCGCCTGCGGATACCAATTCGCCGCGAGGGAGCTTTGCAAGCGGCCGTAGCGGCCAAGCGGCTTGTGGGAAAAGGAGCCGAATTCGCCCGCCGCGGCGCCGTCGAGCGTGAAGCGACGTTCGGGCAAGCGAATCAGAGAGCGATGGACGGTTGAGAGCAAGGCGAGCGAAGAGCCTCCCGTAAAGAATGGCGCGGCTTGCGCGGGAATTCCCGTCAGGGTGCGGTACAGACGATTCGTATATTCGGCGCCGACGCTCCAGCGCCAGCGGCCGCTTTCGATCAGGTGCAGTTCGGCGCCGGCGGCAATGCGTTCGAGGTTGAAGCGAGCATTGGCAGGCGACGCAGGGAGGAGCGTTTGAGTTATGTTCCAGTTTTCGTCGCGCGCGTCGAAGTAGAGGCGATAACGGAGCGCGGGATTATCGAACAGCGGAGCGGCAAGCTCCGTGGTTAACCGGCGCTTTTGGTCGTCCCAGCGCAGCATGGAGCGGGAATTCAAGCCGGCGCCATCGAGATCGTAGAACTCGGGGTAAACCGATTCGAACGGAAGGCCGCGCAAGAAAGTGAATGCGCCGACGAGATAGTTGCGCGTCCAGGGGGCGCGCTGCTGGGCGCGGAAGACCAGGTTGAACGAGCCATCCGACGTTTTGTCCTTTGAACCGGCGCCTGCTGATGGAGCCGGCACCTGGGGCTGCAGGTCGAATTGCATGAACGGAAACAGATCGAGCGCGCTGAGGCGCGCCTCGGTCGAGAGATATTGCTCGCGCGTCCAAACTTCGCCACGCGCGAAGCTGAACGCACGATCGAGGATCAGGGGATCGAGCGCGGGCTCGGGAACGTAAGAGAGATCGGCGAGGCGCGGTTTTCCGGCGCGATTCCAGTATTGGAGCGCGGCTTCGAGATTGCCTTCGAGGAAATAGATCGAGCCTAGAAAATCGTTGGAATACGCGTCGCCGGGCTCGATCGAGAGAGCGTGGCGGAGGAAATGTTTGGCCTGCGCGAAGTTTTTTTGGCGGTACAGAACGCCGGCGAGCTCAACCATCAGGCGCGCGTCGCGCGGGTGGAGGACGAGGCCGGTCTGGAACGCGGACTTCGCTTCGTCCCAGCGCTGAAGCTGGGCAAGCGCGAGGCCGCGATAGAGCTCGAGATCGGCAGGCTCATTGGGCGATTCGGGGACGGCATCGACGACGGCGTCGTATCGATGGGAGTCGTAGAGCGATTTGATCTGAGCGATTTTATTCGCATCGGAGGGAGGCGGAGATTGGGCCGCAATGCAGCATGGCAGGACG
>JAGWRH010000341.1 GCA_028876695.1 Acidobacteriota bacterium
CTGGAATTTGGGGTCCATGTTGAGATACAGCAGCGCGCGCATTCCGACGGGCAACACGAGCGATCCAAGAAAGCTCTTGCCCAGGCGTTCGCCTCCGACGATGTACAGGTTTTTGTCGCCCACACGCACGGTGGAAACAGCCATCAGACCAATCGCGGGGCCGTTCTGCGTATCGATCTTCATCAGAAACGAGCCGAGCGACGCCCAGTCGACCGGCTGCGTCAACCAATCGAGCTTGTACCCGAATCGCTCGGGATTTTCGGCGGAAGAAATAATCGAGCCGTCGCTTGCAACCAGATCGAGGAAGTCGAGCTGGTGGGATTGCGATACGCCCGTGGCGTCGTTTACGTACACGGACGCATCCGCTTGCGGCCGGCTGAGTGCGATGGCCATTTGTATCGTGTCGTGCTCGTCTGTGATCATTTGCACGCGGCGGGCAACGTCCTGCTTGCGCTGCTCGAATTCCCGCTGAAATTGCGCGACGAGTGCATCGGTATGCTGCGCATACATCTGTTCGAACGCCTGGCGCGTCACGAAAGTTACCCCGGCGGCGATCAGCGCGACCGAGGCGACAAGAGCCAGCGTGAAAATCCAGAACAATTTGGAACGAAATGTCACGGTTGTACTTTCTCCGATAGATCGCCGGCCGGTCCATTCAGCCACACGTCGGTAAAAGGCCAGCTTTCGCCGGGATCGGGCGCCCGCCAATCCATCACGCGATTTGAGAGCCCAAATACGTGCGGGAACCAAACCAGCGGAACGACGCGATAGCCCTCGGCCACGCCGCGCTCGGCCGCGTAAATCTGCTCCGTCGAAGCGCTGGCCGGCAGCTGCATCGAATCAAGCCCGGCCATGGGAACGAGCACGCTCAAAAAGCTCTGCAGCGACGTTTGCGGCGCGGGCGAAGGCATCGACAAGCGCACCAGCCGAGCGTCGGGTAAACCGGCGGAGTTGCCCGGAGACATCGGCTGCGTGCTGACGCTCAGTCCCGCGGCGCGCGCATCAACGGCGATCCGCTCCGCCACGCTCTGTTCGAGCGAATCGCCGGCATCATATCCCAGGGCCAGCGAGTGCAACCCGCCGATTTGCGAGAGCAGCGCCTTTGCACCAACAGGGTCGGCAGCGGTGGGAAACAGATAGGCGGTGCCGTTGGACCACTGCGGGAGCAGACCTCCCGCAGGCACGCCCTCTTTTTGCAGGATGAAATCGACAATGGCCGAGCGATCGACGCATTCCGAAACGACCTCACGAACGCGCGGATCCTGGCTGGCAGGGCGGCCGGCGAGAAATACCAGCGCGAGCAGACGATCGGGTTGTGAAGCGCTAACGCGCACCCCGCCAGCCACAGCCTGGCGCGCCTGCTCTGCGGGAACTTCCGCCACGTCGGTGGCATTCACCTCTAGGTCGAGCATGCGATCGCGCACCGAGCGGCCCATCAGAATATCGATCGAATCGACGAACGCGCGCCCACCGGGATTATCGTCGTTCGCGGCGAGGCTGACATGTTTCCCCGGATCCCACGCGGAAACATGAAACGGCCCCGACCCGGTGCCTACCGCGGCGAAATTACCGCCGGGAATCCTCGGTCCATAGATCAGGCCATCGATTTCCGCTTTGGCCTCGGCTTCGCCCACTCCCGTGGCCGCAATCGACGGATCGAGCGAATTGACGACCGCACCGATCTCCACACGAAGCGTGCCGCCATACGCCGGGCGACGCGCCGAGCGCGCGCACACCGCGACAACGAGCAGCAAGCTAATTGCTGCAGCTAATAGATACAATCGATGCTTCATACATCCCCGTTTGAAGATTGCGAAAAACTACGCGCGCCGAGCCAAAATCGGCCGAGGGCCATATGCTCAAGATAGGACCGGGGAATTGCAGCGGCTCGCCAACCGCAGTCGCCTGGCGATTCGCGATCTGATACAGCTGAATGCGATCAGGCTCGCTCCAGTCGCCCGGCCCGCTGACCAGCACTTGCCAGGAATGGCCGCACGCCGAATTGAGAGAGGCAATGTCGCTTCCCCAGCCGAAGAATGCCGCCGAAGCATCGGCGCTACCGGTGAAAAGCAATGCCTGGCCATTGAGTCCCGCCACAATCCAGCGCGACGTGCTGCCACCGCCGGCGTCCGGCGGAAAAGCCGCGGAATAAAACGGCGGATAATGCGTCACAATGCCCGCGGAAAGCGTCACCGCTCCGGTGAAATAGTTATGCGTCGGGTCGTACGCCCAGTTCACGGTTCCCGCGGGCCATTGTTGCCCCACATTCGGCGAGCAATTGAGCGAGAACCCGGGATTCCATGTGCCGTCGCAACGGACGGCAGCCACCCAAGCCGTAATGTGCGTGGGATCGGCAAGATCGAGGCGCCCGCGCGCATCCCGGCTGGTGTACAGGCGCGAAAACGGCTGCTCCGTGTGAAGCATTTCGGACGCGCCGTTGAATTCGTAAGCGGAAAGGCGGTCGGGCTCGAGAATGTACCAAAGCGTGTGGCTGGAATCGGGCGTGCCCTCGGCAAAATCGAGCATGGGATCGGTCTGCTGCCACACGATGTTGCGGCGCAGCACCGGCGTCGCCGCGGGATGTCCCGAAACAGCAGGCGCGGCGGCAACGGGAGCGACCACGATCTGATTCGTGGTTCCGAGCGCGATCTGCGCAATCAGCAGGAAACCGTTCACGTTTTGCGAGATGGCGATTCGCACCTGTGCGTCGGCAGCGGGTGGCGCGGCGGAGCCCGGCGCGAATTGCACAACGCGCCCGCCTTCGGTGTTGATCTCGGATTCGACGGCTTGGCGCAGCCAGGGAAGATCGATCGGCGCGCCGGCGGACACGTCCGTGACGCTCGTAATGGTCAGCGTATGCGTCGTGGTCACCGCGGAGGCGATTTTCTCGGCGAGCGAATGCGCGGCGTCACTCCATGGAAGTGGCGCTTGCGCGCGAGCCCGACTGGCGGCCAGCGCGAGGCAAAAAAGGAGCAAAACCGGTCGCCAAAACGCGGAAAGTTTTCGGAAGAAACGCTTCATCGCTTGGGCCGGCCCGAAGAATTCGCCGGACTTCGGCGATACTAGCACACGCCATCCGCGGCAAAGCGGCAGCGCGCGCGCGCGAAGCCTAAGCGTCAATCGTCGCAGGGAGGACTTTGAAGTTGATTTCCGCGGCTGAAGTGGGCCGCCGGCGGGGCGGCTTCGCCCCGC
>JAGWRH010000342.1 GCA_028876695.1 Acidobacteriota bacterium
ACGATCGCTGGCACGTCGAACGCTGGATGCCGCCGGAGTCCTACGGCTCGCCGGAAATGTGGCGCGCGCAGACCACCGAAACGGATGGCGGCATCTCCATCCCGGCGCTCGGCCCGTATCCCGCGCGCGGCGATTACGAGCACTGTTTCACGCTGGCAGGCCCGCGCGGCGAATTTATTCCGCTTTCGCCGGCAGCCTGCGATTGGATCGTTCGCGCCGTGGAGTGGGCGCGCCGCCAGCCGCGTAGCGCGCTCCGCGCGGCGGTTCTCGCCCGCGAGTCGCGGCGTGCGGCCGATTTCGACCGCGGCGCCGAGGTTATTCTGGACGACGCCGCGCCCGCATTTCACGCGCAGCCGTTCGTTCCGGCCGCAAACGCCCAGGGGTCACCTATCCGAAAGGACAACACGCAAATGCAAGCACCTAGCAGCGCTACCGCAACTTCCGCGGCGCACGGTTTCGGCGCGCGGCGCGACGTTGTGTTCGATACCGCCGCGAAGCAGGATGCGGCAGCCACGGTAAGCATCGCTTCGATTTCCGACCAGGATTGGTACGTATCGCGAACGCACGGCGTGTACCACATCCCGGCGTGCACGAAGGGCGAGGCATACGCGCTGCTGATGATCACCGCGCGCGGCGACGCGCTCGATCTGGGCGATAATCGCCGGCTGCCGTTCGTCATTTCCGCGCGCGAGATCGCCGAGGATCTGCTGCAGGATCTGCATGACCATGGCGTATTCGTCTGCGCGGGCGCCCGGCCAACCGCGGAAGAGCTCGCGGCGGCCACGGTCCGGCGCGATGCTTACTACCACCGCCTGATTGCAGAGGGCGACACGCTGTGGGCGCGCGGCCATTCCTTTCGCGAAATTTCGGACATGCACCGGCGCGCCGCGATTGCGCTCGGAGTCGAACGCGAGTGGGCGTACGTCCCCACGCGCACCAGCGAATGTCCCGTATGCGGCGAAAAGATCAAGCACGGCGTCGCCGTCTGCAAGCACTGCCACGCCATTCTCGACGCGGACAAAGCGGCGAAGCACGGCCTCCACAATCCCGCCGCGGCAAGTCAGTCGCGCGCGCAGCAGGGAAAGCAGAACGCGGACTGAAGCGCCGGGCGGCCGCGCGAAGTTCGCCGCGCAAACCGCACACTCCAGTGAATCGACGCATCCGCATTGCGACGCGTCGCCCGATTGCGCGCCCGGACCGGGCGTCGAAATTTTCAGGGAAGGGAACTTCACGATCATGACCAAGATCGCGGCCGGAGGCACATACGCAAGCCGTCCGGCGAACCGCTACGTTGGGGAAGGCTCAGCCGGCAGGATGTGGCCGCGGTGGCGCGCTCTTACCGCTTTCGGCGCCGCTCTCTGCTTTTTTGCGCTGGCGGCCGCGCCGGCTCGCGCGCAAGGTTCGCGCAAAGACGACATTGTGTTTGGCCCGTCCGGACATCCCGTCGCGAACGCGACCGTCCGCGTATGCCAATCGGGCGCTACGGGAACGCCCTGCACCCCGCTCGCTACGATTTATACGGACGCGACCCTCACCGCGAGCGCCCCCAATCCGTTCCAAACGGATGGTATCGGCAACTACCACTTCTATGCGCCCTCGGGACGCTACGAAGTGCAAATCTCGGCGCCACAAATCAGCGGAACCATCACCAATCCTGACGTGATCCTCCCGCCGGATACCTCGACCATCGGCTCGGGAAACAATATTTCGGCGTTCAGCCTGACGCTAGGCGGGAACCTGAGCGTCGCGGGAAACGCGAACATCAGCGGGACGCTGACCGCCGGCAATTTCAGTCCCAGCAGCTTCAATCCCGCGTCTCTGAATGTCGGCGGCAACGCCAGTTTCAAGGGGCCGACGCCGTGGATTGACGC
>JAGWRH010000025.1 GCA_028876695.1 Acidobacteriota bacterium
CGGAATGCGAAGGCCAAAGGATGCAAGCAGACTATTGATATAGGCGGAAAATCCCACCGCCACGGCCATATTGGACACCGCGTATTCCAGGATCAAATCCCAGCCAATGACCCAGGCGATCAATTCGCCAAGAGTGGCGTACGTGTAGGTGTACGCGCTGCCAGCGATGGGAATCATGGACGCGAGTTCGGCGTAGCAAAGACCGGCGAGGCCGCAGATCACGGCAACGATCAAGAAGGAGAGCGCGATGGCGGGCCCGGCGCCGGGACGCCCGGTAACGCCCAAGGCGTGGCGGCCGTACAGCAAGACCTGGAGCAGCGGCGCCTTCAAAATGGATGGGAATTCGACCTGTTCGCCGGCGGCGGCCGTGCCGGAGAGGACGAAAATTCCGCTGCCGATGATCGCGCCGACGCCCAGAGCCGTCAGGCTCACCCAGCCGAGCGATTTCTTCAGGCGCTTGTCGGGGCGGTCGGCGTCAGAGATAAGCTGATCGATGCTTTTGGTACGGAAAAGCTGTGGATCCAATCGGCACCCTTGACGCGGAAAACTGTACCTTGCGCGAAGCGAACGCGCAACGCCGATGATGCAAGGCTAACGCCGGCCGCTGCGTCCGACGGAGAGATTTCGGGGGTTATGCGAGTTGGAGGCGGGCGTAGCGTTCGATGAGTTTCTTGGGGCCGTAGTCTTGAAAGCTAACGGTGAGGCGGCGATCTTCGCCTTCGCCATCGACTTCGATGATGGTACCGAGACCGTATTTCGGATGGCGGACGCGCTGGCCGATGAGCGGATCTTTCGATTTGAGTGGCGATTTGAGTGGCGATTTCAATGACGAGTGAAGAGGTTTGGCGGCTGCCGAGGCAGACGGGCGCGAATGAGGCGAGCGCGGCGATGAGTGCCGATTGGAGCTGTTCCAGCCGTAGGCGGAGCGCGCGCGGGTGTAATCGTAGCCGGACGAAAAGTCGGGATCGGGCTCGTAGCGGCGCGTTTCGCCGGGCGCGGATTGGGAGCCGGCGGCGGCTTCGATAAGATGACCGGGAATTTCGGCGAGGAAGCGGGAAGGAATCGATGCGCGCAAGCGGTCTTCGCCATACGAGCGGCGATAAATGGCGCGCGAGACAACGAGGAACTTTTTCGCGCGGGTCATACCGACGTAGAACAGGCGGCGCTCCTCTTCGATCTCGTCGTTCGTGTTGAACGAGCGGCTGTGCGGCAGGAGGCCCTCTTCCAGGCCGGCGAGAAAAACGGCGTCGAATTCGAGGCCCTTGGCGCTGTGCAAGGTCATCAAAGAAACGGTGGCGGATTCATCGTACTCATCGGAGTCGCTGGCGAGCGCGGCGTGATCGAGCAGATCCTCGAGCGTTTGGCCTTGCTCAGTGGCCTCGGCCATGGCATTCGAAAGTTCGCGGAGATTTTCGGCGCGCGAGGTGTGCTCCAAATTGTCCTGCTGCTCGACCCAATCGAGATATCCGGTGCGGTCGAGCACGCGCTCGATCATCGTGGAGGGCGGCAGTTCGCGGCACTCCTCGCGCAGCGCTTCCATCATTTCGTGGAACGATTTGAGCGCGGCGGGGAATTTCTTCCCGGGGGCGAGCTCGCCGGAAGCAATGGCGTCCCATAGCGATTTGCCGATTTCGAGCGCGCGCGCTTCGAGAGCGGCCACGGTGGCGGCGCCGATGCCGCGCGGTGGAATATTGAGCACGCGAAGCAGAGCGATATTGTCCTCGGGATGAAAGAGCAGGCGAACGTAGGCGAGCGCGTTGCGCACTTCGGCGCGTTCGTAAAAGCTGAACCCTCCTACGACGCGGTGGCGGATTCCCAGGCGGCGCAGAACTTCTTCAAAGGAGCGCGACTGCGCGCCGGTGCGATAGAGCACGGCAACATGCGCCGTGGGATCTTCGCGAACGCGCGACGCGATCTGACCGCAAACGAAATCGGCTTCGGCGGTCGAGTCGGTGGCCTCAAAAAATCGCAGCAGCCCGCCGGCGCCGGCGGTGGCGCGCAAATCCTTGCCCAGGCGCTCGGAATTGTTTTGGACCACGGCGGCGGCAGCATCGAGGATGGTCTGCGTGGAGCGATAGTTTTCCTGCAGGCGGATGATTTTCGCGCCGGGAAAATCCTCGGTGAAACGCATTAGATTTCCGGCGCGAGCGCCGCGCCAGCCGTAGATGGACTGGTCTTCGTCGCCGACGACGCAGACGTTTTTCTTTGGGCCAGCGAGCAGGCGGACGAGTTCTTCCTGTGCGCTGTTGGTGTCCTGAAATTCATCGACCATCAGATATTGGAAGCGGCTGGTCCAGGAGGCGCGAACATCGTGATGCTCGCGCAAGAGCTTAACGGCGAGCAGGAGCAGATCGTCAAAATCGACCGCGGAAGCGCGGCGCAGAACATCTTCGTATGCGGCGTAAATTTTCGCGACGTCCTGGCGATCGGGATTGTGCGCCTGCGCGGCTTGCGACGCCATGTCGTCCGGAGCGATGCCGTGATTTTTTGCGTGGCTGATTTGCGCGCGGACGGCGCGCGGCGGGTAGTCCTCGGCGGAGAAGTTGAGCTGTACGAGCGCGCGCTTGACGGCCGAGGTTTGATCGTCGTCATCGTAGATAGCGAAGTCGCGCGGCAGGCGCAGGCGAGTGGATTCGCGGCGCAGCAGCCGGGCGCAGAAGCTGTGGAACGTGGAGACCCACATGTCCGCAGCTTCGCGTCCGGCGGCGCGAAGCAGATCTGAAATGCGCTGCTTCATCACGCCGGCGGCTTTGTTGGTGAAGGTGACGGCGAGGATCGCGGCGGGCGGAACGCCGCACTCGATCAGATAAGCCGCGCGATAGGTGATCACGCGGGTTTTGCCCGTGCCCGCGCCGGCAAGGACAAGGACGGGCCCTTCGGTTGCGAGCACAGCTTCGCGCTGGCGCTCATTCAAACCTGAAAGCAGCGGAGTGGTTGGTGAAATTTTGGTCAAGCGAGAATTTTAGCCGAGAGTTTGGGCGCGAGCAATTTTGATCCGCGCTGCCGCCGGCACCATCTTTTTCGGCGAGGGCTCTTCGCCGGCTTTCAATACGCGGATTATCGCAGCGATGGTGTTCCAATTTCGCGTGGTCACCGGCGCGCCGACGATTCGATCGATCTGGCCGAGGTAGCCGATGGTTTTCACGTGACGCCGGTACATGCCGAAAACGAACTGGCCCTTCGCGGCGACGATTCGCAATAGCCAGTCGTCCTCGGAAGGCAACGCGGCACGAACGGAACGCCGAATCAGGCGCGCGCTGGAGAGCACGCTGACGAAACGCACGATACCGGGCGAGAGCGGTGCGGCTCGGAACGGATTTCCGGATTCCAAGGCAATTAGATCGCGGCCGTCGCAAAAGACGATTTCAGTTTCAAATTGCAGCTTGCGCCGCAGCGCTGCGCGAAATTTTGGCGGAGACCCCGGCTTGCGGACGACAAAAGTGCCGGCAGCGCCGATGCTGACGACATCGAAGGCGCGCAGTTGTTTAGCTAGAACACTGGGACGGAAGGTCCGGTGCCCGCCGACGTTGACGCCTCGCAGGAAAACAACGAGAGCCATGGCGGGATTATAAATTAGACTGCGAACAGACGACGCCGGGATAAGTATCACTCTGCCGCACGGTCCAGCGCCGCGCGGGAGCGCGCGAGAACTCTGTTACAATCGCCGCGCCTGAGGGGAGGATTTTCCGCAACATGCAGCAAACGGTGAAGATGCCGCGCTGGCTTCAGAGGCTCGTGGCGTTGCTCGGAGGCGGCGGCATCTTCTTGGTGGCATTTCTCGACTCCTCAGTTTTATCTTTCCCGTTCGTCACCGATGCGCTGGTGATCGAAAGCTCGATTCAGCGGCCGGCGCGGATGCCATATTACTGCGCGATGGCGGCGGTGGGCTCGCTCGCGGGATGCGTGTGGCTGTATTTACTGGCGAAAAAAGGCGGGGAGGCTTTTTACAGGCGGCGGGCCGGCCATGGCGCGGACCGGGTGCGCGGCTGGGTGCAGCGCAACGCGTTCGTGAGTACGTTCATTCCCGCGATACTGCCGCCGCCGTTCCCTTTCAAAGTATTCGTGCTGGCGGACGGCGTTTTTCAGGTGCCGCTGCGCACGTTTGTGCTGGCGTTGCTGGTTGGCCGCGGGCTGCGGTACTTCGTCGAAGGAATGTTGGCGGTGCGTTATGGAAGGGTGATTTTGCGGTTCGCCATGTCTCACGAGACGATGCTGGCGGCGACGGTGTTCCTTACGCTCGCCATTCTGTATGTGGCTGGACGGTGGATGTCGAGCGGGCCGCGCGCAAATCTCTAGGCGATTCGGCGGAAGCGAGCGATGCCCGATGTCACCTATTTTTCGCCGAAAGCCGAAAAAAGGGCCAGCCTCATTCATGGTCGAGGACTCTTCGCAAAACGAGCGATCGTCAAGGACGAAATCATGGCCGTGAAGGGGGCTACGTGCTCACGCGCGAGCAGCGCGACGAAATTGGCGAAAACCTCGGTCCTTCAGAGATTCAAATCGGCGACGAACTTTTTATCGGGCCGGCAACGCTCCAAGAACGCGAGGGCGGCATGATGCACATGAATCATTTGTGCGAGCCGAACCTAGGTCTGCAAGGGCAGATCGTTTTTGTCGCGATTCGGGATATCGCCGCCGGCGAGGAACTGACGTTCGATTACGCGATGACCGACGACGAGCCGTACGAAATGGAATGCCGTTGCGGTTGCGCCACGTGCCGCCACGTGATCACCGGAGCGGATTGGCGAAAACCCGAGCTGCAGGCGAAATATCATGGCTATTTTTCATGGTTTATTCGACGGCGCATCGACTCGGCGAAAAGAACGTCCGGCGGCACATGCAGAAGCGCCGCAGCTTACGGGTTGGGCGAAGAGGCGAAGAGGAATTGCTGGCTGCGCATAGCGAGATGGCTATCGAAATCGACGCGCACGAAGAGGTTGGCGGGATCGAGATCGTCTGAAGCGAAGCGCATATCGTGAATTTCGAAGCGATAGCCATCTTCGAGCGGCGTGACGGTGGCGACGGGAATGGTGGCGTACGAAAGAAAGCGCCGGGCATCAGCGGTCTTGCGGCCGGCCTCGAGTACCGCCGAATCATCGGGCTTGAAGCGGGTGCGACTGCGATCGGGATCGAAATCGCCGCTGGGCGCGAGAGAGACGCCGACCTCTTCGATCGTGTTATCGGTAACGGCCACGCCGCGCCAATCAAAAGGCGCCGAGGGATCCGGAAACGCCTGCGCCGAGAGCGCAACGCGGTTGTGATACTCGCGCGACATCAGCAGATCGACGGCTTGATCGTGCAAATGCCAGCGCCACCCGAAATAGACAACCACCAGAAGCAGCGTCACAATCGCAGCGCGCGCCCCTCCGCGCCCCTTGCGCCGATCGCCGACCTCTTCGTTGACCAGGCGGAACAGCAGAGGCAATAGCAAACCGGCGACCAGAATCAGCAGCAGCCACGGATCGAGATTTCCGTCGAGATTCCACCGGTACCAGCCGGAGCGAAACGGCCAAAACAACTGCACGCCCACGCCGCTCGAGACGTCCAGCAAAAGATGACCGGCGAGACCGATCGCGCACACAGCCAGCGCGGCGGAAAACGAGACCGGCGGGTAAGTCTTATCCTGAGCCACCTGGGAGCGCGGCAATCTCCTGTCGAGTACGCAGAATCCGGCGGCAAGCGCGCAGGCGAGCAGCGCGCCTCCGGCAATCGAGTGGAATAGGCTGCGATGCAACCGGAAAAAGGCGCCCGGCCCGGCAAGGTAGCTCGCGTAATCGAGATCCGGCGCTATGCCCGCGCCCACCAGCATGGCGATACCAAATCGCGGCAGCCGGTTTTCGCCGGACTTGCCGAGAGCGAGCGAAGTGAAGGCGTGGGTAAACGGTTCCATAGAATTGCCGCGAACGGCGCACTACGCCACGGCACCGCCGGCGGGGCGAGCAGGCACGAGAAGCGAAAGCGCGTCCGGCACGATTTGAAACGAGAGCGGCAGCCGGCCCGCCGGCTCGCCATCGACCTGAGCGTACACCGGATGGGAGCCGGCCGGTTCGCAAATCGAGTGATCCGCCTTCCAAGCGTCGATGCCTTCTCGCGCACGCAGCGTACCCATCCAAAGCGCCGGCAGGCACGATGCGTACGCGAAACGGCTGCGCTTCGAGTAGGTGAGTATTTCGAAGCTGTCGACAAAAAGATCCGCGCCGGTGGTGATTTTGAACGGGCCGCCGTAGTGTTTGGTGCGTCCGACAACAATAATCGTCGCGTGGCGTTCCTGGCCGTGCGAACGAATGCGCATTTCGGCGAAGTTGTAGCGCACGAGCTGGCGAAACCCCTCGGCCCAATACGCCAGAATGCCGGTGTGCTTCTTCAGTCCGGCGTGAACGCCGTTGACAATCGCGCCATCGGGACCGGCACCGGCGACGGAGAGGAAGTAGCGGCCTTCGCGCGGCATGGCGGCTGAGACGTTTCCGTCGAGCGGCACGACGATGCCAAGCGCAATCCGGCGAACGACGGCGTTTGGGATCAGCCGCGCGGCGTGGGGAATGTCCCACGGGACGCCCAACTCTTTCGCCAGTACATTCGCGGTGCCGGCGGGCAGGACGGCCATAGGGATTTGGTTTCGGGCAAGGCCATTTACGACCTCGTTGATTGTTCCATCGCCGCCGCAGGCGATTACGATTCCACGCCTCTGCTCCACAGCCTGGCGAGCGATGTGCATAGCGCTGGCGGGCCCAGAGGTGGGCGCGAGTTCCGTGGTGATCCCGCCCTCTTTCAGGATACGGACAGCCTGCTCGATTTCGGCAAAACGGCGCGCCCGCCGCCGGCCGCTGACCGGGTTGTAGATGAGCAGAGCGTCTTTTATGTCGTTCGGCAAGGTATCCGCCCGAAAAACACAATCCCGCAGGCATTGTATACTACTCGCCGATTACGCTGGCGGCATACCGCACCCGTTGACGCGCACGAGGCAAGAATGGCTTCGACGAAATCTTCCCCATCGAATGCAATCGCGAAGGAGATGGAGCGGCTGCGCGAAAATATTCGCCATCACGAATACCTCTATTTTGTCGAGGACAACCCCGAAATTTCGGACGCGCAATTCGACCGGCTTGTGAACCGGTTGAAAGAATTGGAGGCGCAACACCCGGAGGCGGTCACTCCGGACTCGCCGACACAGCGGGCCGGCGGCGCTCCGCGCGCGGGATTTCAAGAGGTGCGGCATAGGACGCCGATGATCAGCCTGGACAATGCGTTTTCGGTCGAGGCGCTGCGGGATTTCGACAGGCGCGTCCGCGAGACCACCGGCCGAGAGAAGGTCGATTACGTCGCGGAGCACAAATTCGACGGGCTGAGCATGTCGCTGATCTACGAAGCGGGACGACTGGTCCGCGGAGTGACGCGCGGGGATGGCATCACGGGCGAAGATGTGACACCGAACGCCAGGACAATTCGAACGATACCTCTGACGATCGATCCGGCGCTGCTGAAAAAAGCCGGCGTCCAGGGCGAATTCGAAGTGCGCGGGGAAGCGATCATGACGCGGCAGGCATTCCTCGAAATGAACCGCCAACAGGAAGAGCAAGGCGGAAAGATCTTCGCCAATCCACGAAACGCGGCGGCGGGATCGATCCGGGTGCTCGATCCGCGCGTCACGGCCTCGAGAAAGCTCGATTTCTTCGCTTATTACCTGCTGGTCGACGGACGCGCCGCGAAGAAACGTCTTTCGGAGGGGCTCGCCGCCCTAAAGACACTGCATTTCAAGGCCAGCGAAGATTGGAAGCTTTGCCATTCGATCGAGGAGATCGCGAAGTACGTGGGCGCGTGGGAAACGAAGCGCGAGAAGCTTGCGTATGAGATCGACGGCATCGTGGTGAAGGTGGATGAAATCGGATTGCAGAACGAGTTGGGTTTCACTTCGAAGGCGCCCCGGTGGGCGCTGGCATATAAATATCCGGCGCATCAGGAAACCACGGTGGTCCGGGAAATACTGGTCAGCGTGGGGCGCACAGGAGTGCTTACCCCGTTTGCCGTTTTCGAACCGGTGCAGATCGGCGGCGTGACGGTTTCGAAATCGACGCTGCACAACATGGATGAGGTCGACCGGCTGGGCGTGCACGCCGGAGATACGGTTCTGGTGGAACGCGCAGGAGAAGTGATCCCGCATGTGCTGAAAGTGGTGAAGCACGGAACGGAAGAGAAAAAATTCCGCATGCCGGAGAGATGCCCGGAGTGCGGCACGCGCGTCCACCATCTGGAAGGCGAAGTGGCGTATCGCTGCATGAATCCGCTGTGCCCGGTGCGGCGGCGCGAAGCGATTCTGCATTTTGCCGGGCGTGGCGCGATGAATATCGACGGTCTGGGCGAGAAGATCGTCGAGCAGTTGATCGAGCGCGATCGAGTGCACGATTTCGCCGACCTGTACAAACTCGACCTCGATACGCTTGCAAACCTCGAGCGAATGGGAGAAAAATCGGCGCAGAATTTGCTCGATGAAATCGAGAAGAGCAAAAGAGCCGGACTCGCGCGGTTGATCTACGCGATCGGCATTTTCAACGTCGGAGAAAGAACGGCACAGCTGCTGGCCGCGCATTTCGGTTCGATGGAGAAGTTGCGCGACGCGAGCGAGGAAGAGCTTCTGGAAGTCGAGGAAATCGGTCCGAAAATCGCACAGGAGATACGCGAATTCTTCTCCGAAAGCGCCAATCGAACGCTGATCGATCACCTGCGCGCGGTTGGCGTGGTGATGAAGGAAGAGCGCGCGGCGCCGAAAAGCGCGAAATTC
>JAGWRH010000343.1 GCA_028876695.1 Acidobacteriota bacterium
CGACTCACGGTAGCATGGTTTGGGGAAGACTCGGGAAGGCTTCGGAATTTTCTTCGTATACGAAGCACTGCGCGACCGGGCGGACGTTTGGCGGTAGCACCGTGCGAGCGTGGAAGCTGCTGGTCTGGAGTATAGGGAATCGAACTGGCCTTGCAGGCTAGTACAGCACTGCTACAATGCCCACTAGGTGGATCGGACGCCTCGTGAAGCTTTCCACAGCGTGTGTTCGCGTGAGAACGCGCCCTCAGCTTCGGCCACAAACGCCGCCCAATGCTTCTCGGTAGCCTGCGGCGCGATTTTCGTTCGGACTGAGGCTAGCTCTGTGCTCGTAACAGCATAAGCGGTCGCGAGTGTCCGGTGCTGCTTCGTTTCTAGCCACGCAAACGCGGACCCTAGCAGGACACCTGAAAAGATCAGCAGATCTCCTTCGATCACCCCCATGGCCTTCAGGATCGCGGAGGCTAGGCCGCCGATCTCGATGGCTAGCATCGCGATTGTCCACTGAGAGGCGCGCCGCGAATTCCACGCAGACTTTCGTCGATACCACCCTTGCTGCTCGACGACGCGGTCCCGCTCGTAGGCTTGCTTCCGTTCTAGCAGTTCTGCTGACCTCAAGCGGCGCATTCCCTGAGTGATTTGCTGCTCATCGAGTGAGCCTAATGACAAATCGAGCTCGCGCAGCTCTTCAACGACCTCCGATATCTGTCGAAGGAAAAGTGTGTCAACTTCCCCTTCCGCTGCCATTCCCAGCCCGAAAGGCTCACCGCCGACCGCGTAGCGCCAGCTTAGCGTTTTGAGAGATTCAGCTGCGGCTCTTCCCTCATACCACGTGCGCTCGGGACGCGCTTTCAGCACGTAGGCCTCGACTAGTACAGCACTGAAAAAGCATAGGGCCGCAAGAAAACCGGCCCAGTCAACTTGGCGCGTGCCGTATTTCCAAGTTGCGAGCCCAAAAGCGCCAGCGGCAACCAGTGCGGTCAACCGGAATCTGACGGCGATCAGGAACCGCCGCTGCGCGGACAGCGAGCTTCGGTCCGCGGTATGAAATGCCAGCGGTAGGTCGGCGCTGGTTAGTTTTGGGGGTCGAATCTGATGCGCGGCGGCCATCGATTGCTCCAGATGGGGTTCAGGTTTTCGATTATGTTCGCTTGCGGCTGGCTTCATCTATGGCGTTGGCGATGTTCTCATGATTCCAGGAAACTATTTTGGCTTTAGCTTCGCCGAGTGCCTTCGGGAGCGCCTCCGGAGCCTTGTCGCCTTGGAAGACGCCGATGACACCTTTACCCAATCTGACGCTCTCTTGTATTTCCCACTCGACCCACTTGCTGTGCGCTGTCCGCTCTGAGAGGTAGACCAAGGTCACGGAAGCCTGTTTGATTCGGTCTCGTATGCCTTCTTTGATATACTCGGCCCGCTCGCTTTCGAATGGCTCCTGTAGTGAACGGTCGATCATCTCAAACGCAGCGTTCTCGTTTTTCGCTTGTCCCCGGAGCAGGTTGACCTCGTTAAGATCCTCGAATGCAAAACTGATGAATACGCATCTGCGCCTCGGCTGGTCCGCGCCCTTAAGCGCCTCCTTGGCGGCCCTCGTCAGATCCGCGAGTTCTTTTGGTGAGAAGCTCCGATTGCTCCTTGATCCACCCATAGTTAGCTCCTATTGCTCCGAAAATTTATATTCCCTGCATGAGATACAGCGCCCGCAAGGTCGCTTTCTCCCTGTATGGCACGAATACCACGCCGTAATCCCTTTTTCCTGTGCGAGTGCGACTACATGGGCTTTCCTAAAACGAGAAAGGGGCGCGACGACGCTGAGTTCGTGCCCCAGGGAGACGGACATGGTGGCTTCCGCCGAACTTAGGAAATCGCGTGTCTGGTCTGGGAATAAATGCGTCTCTTCGCTTAGCAAGCCCACTGCCACCGCGTTCGCCCCGGTCAAATGGGCATAGGCCCCGGCGCACACGAGGAACAATAAATTCCGATTGGGCAGGAATGCGTCTCTCACCACGTGTTTCCGTCTGCTTGTGAGCCCGGAGGGAATTAGGTGCCCGAATCCTGAGACATCCATTGAATGCGGGCGCGGTAGGCCTAACTTTTTGAACGAAGAAATGCATGCGTCGTATTCGCGCTTACAGAAGACCTGTCCGTAGTTCACAAAGAGGGGGAACTGTAGCAGTCCGCTCTCCTCTGTCAGAACCGCCATTAGCGTCGAGTCGAGGCCCCCCGACACGAGCGTCACGATAGGCATTGTTGGTCTCCGCTGGTAAGGGCTCTCATGACGATCCATACCGCGCTATCCAGTGTTGCCGTCGTGAAACCTGTGCCAGCGGCATGGAACTGAAATCTGAGCTCTCCCCTCTCGTAAAGTCGAATGGAATTCAGGGCCCGGCAATCTTGGCGGGTTAGTCCGACGATCTGCATGTATCGAATAACGTGGGTATCCAGAACCGCGAGATCGCAGCTATAACCAATGTTTCTCAGAAAAAGGCTCGCCTGCTTCGGTCCCACGCCGGAGCAAATCGAGATAAGTGTTCTTCGCGCGTCCGCCGCAGTTTGGCTGTCGCGGAGGATGGTGGTTAACTGATTGCCCTTTTGATAGAGGTGAGAGGCCGTCTTCGCAATTTGCTCGGCTTTGCTATTCGAAAAACGGTATTTCCCAATAAACCCGAACGAATTATCGGTACCGGCGAAAGCCTGATCTAAAGCACACCTCAGAGCTTCGCTGAGCCCGGTGGGGAACTCCGCCCGTTTTACATCAAGCAGCCCATTCAACGTCAGGCGTTCATGCGCTGCCGAGCAGGCCTCGTGTCGCACCTGGCTGCTCAGGATGCACCCTACGAGTTCAGCCCAAAGTTCTTGCTCCGACCGAGCATGCCAATCGACGGGCACTTCGGCTGCCGCGATACGTGCGGCGACCACGCCCACGGCGTTCCGAATCCGACCGGGTTCGAACTCAGTCGCCATCGTTACGAAGTGCCGCCCTTAGCTGAGCCGCGATCGCGTCGCCCATTGTCTGGCGGACTAGCTCCGAAAGACTGCCAGCACTCAGAGATTCGTGGAGCTGACGCATCCATTTAGCGTAAAAGAGTAGGTTGTGCATCAGAGTAGCTGCGTCGTAATTTTCAGGCCCCGGCAATTGCAGCTGGGTAGTCAGAAGTTCGCGCTGCTGGAAATGAAGTAGTAGCTTCGAGTCGGGGTCCGCGACAGTTTGGCACCACTCCAGTCCGTCAAAGGTGTCTGCGCCGGCTATCGTGTACAGCAATATCGAGAGCGGATTACCCGTTCCAAGCAAATGTAGAAAATAATACGAACCGAGCGTATTGAGGCGTGTCCGTATGCGATGAACCGTTGCTACGCGAGCAAAAATCCCGTCGCCGAGCTCCCGCTCCGCAACTGCGACCGCAACTGGGTTCGAGCGTTTAGCAACAGCAGAGCACAATGAGGGTAGGTTCTGTCTGTTGCCATGCACGATTGGGTATAACACATGACCGCCGCACAAACGGTCCTCCGCACCCGATGCGGAGATTCGCTCAGCGCAGTCGCTCGGGGCGGCGAGCTCGTCGCAGTCGACGTCAAAAGAGAATGCTGCGGGCCAGTTGTGGGACTTCAGAACGGCGTGAAATTGCGCTTTTGTCCAAGTAGCGTCGCGCCACCAGTATCTCTCGTAATTGCCGGAATCGAGCAGTATCAGTGCCCCCCGGGTCAGCGCAGAATCGATAACCATTCGCATTTCGCTCGATTCTGCCGACCGCGACACGTCATAAGCCGAGACTAAGAATTGAGGTGAGCCGCTTGCAACAAGTAGCTTCATATAGTCGATCGGTGTGCGGTTCGTCTTGATACTCGACACAGAGGGAAAGAACGCGGGGAGGGTGATACCGACGGCACCGACAAGGAAATCATTGGGTCTGTTCACTTATAGGGCCTGCCGCAGCATTAGGGGTCGAGCAGCCGCCTTTATATACCAAATGAATCGAAAGAGGGTATTAACATTTTAGCTATCTGTTCCAGGTGCGCCCGAGGTTGAACCCGATCTGGGGCCACGGCCTGTGACCGTTGCCATTTTTTGCTTTGATGGCCGCGGGTTCCCACCCGGGCCTTTCTTTTCGTGGGAGGGCGGGCGAGGGAACAGGAGCCGAAAATCCGCACCCGGCGCAGACGACGCGACGGACGCGGCATCCGGCGAAAAGCAGATCCCTCACCCCCATTCGCGAAGTACGCGACTGGGTTCCTTCACCCCAGCGCGCGAGCGCGCCGGGGTGCCCGCCGGTTCGGGATGACAGGCGCTCGAGAGTAGGTCGCCGGCGGGACGCCAGCGCCACAAGAAGAATCCGCACCCTTCGCACATACCGCTCAGGATGCGGCACCCGGAAAGGCAAGAGCGGGACCCTCACCGGTGCAAAGAAGCGGAACGCCGGCGCTACAAGAAAAATCCGCACCCTTCGCACATACCGCTCAGGATGCGGCACCCGGAAAGGCAAGAGTAGGTCGCCGGCGGGACGCCAGCGCCACGAGAAGAATCCGCACCCTTTGCACATACCGCTCAGGATGCGGCACCCGGAAAGGCAAGAGTAGGTCGCTGGCGGGACGCCAGCGCTACAAGAAGAATCCGCACCCTTCGCACATACCGCTCAGGATGCGGCACCCGGAAAGGCAAGAGCGGGACCTTCACCGGTGCAAAGAAGCGGGACGCCAGCGCTACAAGAAGAATCCGCACCCTTCGCAGCCACCCCAACGCGCAAGCGCGTTGAGGCCCCCGGCGCGCAAAGCGCTCAGAATGCGGCACCCGGAAAGGCGAGAGCAGGTCCCTCACTTCGTTCGGGATGACAAGCAAAAAATATGAGGAATTAGCGGGCGTGGGATTTGGAGGTGCCGTTGCCGGAGGGGCGGTGGGGGAGGAGCTTGACCATCACCAGATCGGTGCCGCCGCCGGGCGCGCGCTGGACGTGGAACTCGTCGGTAAAGGCGCGCATCAGGAAAAGGCCGCGGCCGGAGGTGCGCATCAGATTTTCCTCGGCCAGCGGATCGGGAATGTTGCACATATCGAAGCCGCCGCCCTGGTCCATCACGTGGATCACCAGCTTTTCGGGCTCGAACTCGACCACCAGCTTGATCTTCTTTCGCGGGTCCTGGCAATTGCCGTAGGTGAACGCGTTGATGGCGCCTTCGCGCACGGCCATGCCCAGCTTATGGACGTCGTCCTCGGCAAATCCGACCGCTTCCGCGACGCGCGTGGCGATCCCTTCGGCCAGATCGACGCTTTCGATCAGCGTGTCGAGCGTGACTTCCAATCGTTGCGTGGCTTGTGTCATTGACCTCTGATCAGCGCCCCTTACCGGGGCGCCAGCGCGCGAGGCGCGGCGTACATTCGCCTCAATGGGCGCCTCAATGGGGGCTCCATGGCGCCTAACGTCGAGCCGATGGGCGCCCCGTAGGCGCCTACAGGCCCCATATGGCTATCATAGCTCCCAGTGGGCGTCAATGTACTCCGTCACAAACCTGCAGCGCCGCCGGCATTTCTCCAAATAGCTTCCAGGGATTGAATCGCAATCGTCAGGCCCAATAGGTGCGGTCGAGCGTCCGGTACTGAATGGCTTCGCTGAGATGCTTGGGCTCGACGCATGCGGCGCCTTCGAGGTCGGCGATTGTTCGCGCGACTTTCAGGATGCGGTCGTGGGCGCGGGCCGAAAGGCCGAGCCGCTGGATGGCGGTTTCGAGCAGCTTTTCGCCGTCGCTCGAAATCGCGCAGTACTGCCGGATCAGCCGCGGCGGCATTTGCGCGTTGGCAAAGATTCGCTTCTCGCTGCGATAGCGGCCCATCTGCACCTCGCGGGCGCGCACCACGCGGGCGCGCACCGTCGCCGAATCCTCGATGGCGGCGGCGCCGCGCAGCTCTTTGTATTTCACCGCGGGCACTTCGACGTGGATGTCGATGCGGTCCAGCAGCGGACCCGAAATTTTCGAGACGTAGCGCTGAATCTGCGGCGGCGAGCAGTGGCATTCGCGCGTGGCATCGCCGAAGAATCCACAGGGGCATGGATTCATCGCCGCGGCCAGCATGAAGCGCGAGGGAAAGCTGACGGAAACCGCGGCGCGCGCGATGGTGACGCAGCCGTCTTCGAGCGGCTGGCGCATCACTTCGAGCACGTTGCGCTGGAATTCGGGCAGCTCGTCCAGAAACACGACGCCGTTGTGGCCGAGCGACACTTCGCCCGGCCGCGGCACCGCGCCGCCGCCGATCAGCCCGGCGTCGCTGATGGTGTGGTGCGGCGAGCGAAACGGACGGGTGCCGACGAGACCGCGTCCGTTGTCGAGCACGCCCGCGATGCTGTGGATGCGCGTGGTCTCGATGGCTTCTTCGAGCGACATGTGCGGCAGAATCGTGGGAATGCGCTTGGCCAGCATGGTCTTGCCGGCGCCCGGGGGCCCGATCAACAGGATATTGTGGCTTCCCGCGCACGCCACTTCCAGAGCGCGCTTGGCGGACATCTGCCCGCGCACGTCGCGCAAATCCACCGCGTACTCGCTCGATTCCTCGAGCATGCGCGACGTATCGACCGACACCGCCTTGAACGATTCGGGCGCGTTGATCAAGTCCGCGGCTTCCGGGAGCGTCTTCACCGGAAAGACGCGCACGCCTTCCACCACGGCCGCTTCGCGCGCGTTGGCCGCCGGCACCACCACGTTTTCAATTCCTCGCTCGCGCGCCGCCAGCGCCGCCGAAAGGGCGCCGCGCACCGGGCGCACTCCGCCGTCGAGCGAAAGCTCACCGAGGAATACGTACTCATTCAAAATTTTGCCGAAAAATTGTCCCTGGCAGCCAAGCAGACCAAGCGCCATCGGCAGATCGAATGCCGACCCTTCCTTGCGCACGTCGGCCGGCGCGAGATTGACCGTGACGGCGTGATTCGACGGAAATTCGAAGCCGCAATTGCGCAGCGCAGAACGAATTCGCTCGCGGCTCTCCTTGACCGCGAGATCGGGCAAGCCGACTACGTTGAAGTTGCCCTGATAGGCTGGGCTGACGTCCACCTCGACTTCCACCAGATAGGCGTCAATTCCGAAGACGGCGGCGCTGAAGGATTTGAAAAGCATCCGCGGATGGCCCCAGGGCTCCCAATACCCGTTGCTGAATCAAGGCCGCAGAGCGTATCTCAAAACGGTACGGTATGCCAGAGGCAGAGTGTGCCGGCAGGGTGATCCCAGAGCTGTAGATTTTGTCGACGAGCATCGGGGCGAAGGTGCCCACGGTGTCGCGGATCGCAGAGCGGACCTAATCGTGTCGGTAATCTGAAGCGGCGTTGGATGCGAGCCTGACCGGTCATCCATTCTTGCCAGCTGCGCTTGAAAATTCCGCGGGAAAGCCGCTGAATCTGTAAAGCTGATGTGGGATGCCGGCGTGCAGGAATTCGCGATCGTACTGGAACGCGAGCTTTTTCAGTATGCGGATCGAAGCGCGGTTTTGCGCCAGCGCGAACGCAACGATCCGCTTCAGTTGAAGAAGGTGTCTAGGCGTCGGAGAGGGATTCGTCAAAACCGTGCGCGGGCGAGGGTTTGAGCTCGCCGGCTTCGAGGATTTCGCCGCAATCGAGACATTCGACGTACTGCGCGTCGCTGTCCTTGGCGATCAGCCGCGTGCGCTTGTGCGGGCATTTGGGTTCGGGCTGAGACATATTGGCCGCCTCGACGGGTTCGGCCTACTGGTGATCATACCGCATGACCGACAGGTCGCGGCAAAAGCGACGGCTATACCTCAAACCGACCCACTCGACGCGATCCGCGTCGTTGACGAAAGTGCGGGGCGGCCCCTATAATGAAAGTTCCTAATTTGAGCTGGAGGCAGCATGTACGCTGTAATCCGCAGTGGAGGGAAGCAGTACCGCGTCGCGCCGGGCGAGACGATCCACGTGGAGCGACTGGACGGAAAGGTGGGCGGCAAGGTCACCTTTGACGAGGTGGTCGCGGTGCGCACCGACGAGAAGAAGATGCTGTCCGGCGGGCAATCGAAAGCCAAGGTAACCGGGAAGATCGTGAAACACGTGCGCGGCCCCAAGATGCAAGTGCTGAAGTACAAGCGGGGCGGGCAGTACAAGATTCAGCGGGGACACCGGCAGAACTATACGGCGGTGCAAATCGGCGCGATCGAAGTCGCGTAATTTTCGCAGAGGATTTTTATGGCGCACAAAAAAGGCGGCGGATCGTCGACCAACGGACGCGATTCGCAGGGGCAGCGGCTCGGGATTAAGCGCTTTGGCGGCCAATTCGTCACCGGTGGCAGCATATTGATTCGCCAGCGTGGCACGCGTTTCAAGGCCGGCAAGAACGTGGGCCGGGCCAAGGACGATTCCCTTTTCGCACGCATCGACGGAGTGGTGCGGTTCGAAGATAAAGGCGGCCTGGGGCGGTTCATCAGCGTTCTTCCTCCCACGGAAGCCGGAGCTGCCGAAAAGCCATCCGCGCCGGCGGCCGATTGACATTCTCCCGCCGCGTGAAGCTTCGCGATCCGCTGCTCGATGAGGGAGTTTAAGCCGGGCGGGCGGACATGGGCGGCGGTCCCACCTTACTTGACTTTCCGGCGCGGCGGTTCTGCCGTGCGAAAATCCCATGTTTGTTGACGAAGCGAAGATATCGATAAAAGGCGGCGATGGCGGCAATGGCTGCGTCGCGTTCCGGCGGGAGAAGTATGTCCCGCGCGGGGGCCCTTCGGGGGGCGATGGCGGGAATGGCGGAGACGTGTACCTGGAGTCGAACGTGAATGACAATACGCTGCTGCGCTATCGGTACAATCGCCTGTTTCGCGCGGAGCGCGGACGGCACGGCGAAGGATCGGACTGCCATGGGCGTTCGGGCGGAGACATGGCGCTCAGTGTACCGGTGGGAACGGTGGTGTACGACGCGGATTCCGGCGAGCAGCTATTCGATTTCACGGAATCCGGCCAGCGATTCCGCGCGGCGAAGGGCGGACGCGGCGGGCGCGGCAATGGCAATCCGTATTTCACGCGTCCGTGGCATCAGGCGCCGCGGGAACACGAAGACGGCGAGCCGGGCGAGGAACGGAATCTGCGGCTTGAATTGAAGTTACTCGCGGACGTCGGACTGGTCGGTTTTCCGAACGCTGGAAAATCGACGCTCATTTCGCGCATCTCCGCCGCGCGCCCGAAAATCGCCGCGTATCCGTTCACGACGCTGGAGCCGCATTTGGGAGTGGTGAATGCCGACCCGGACGCGGCGCCGGGCACCGGACGGACGTTCGTGGTGGCCGACCTGCCCGGATTGATCGAAGGCGCGCATGAAGGCGCGGGGCTGGGGGCGCGTTTCCTGAAGCACGTGGAGCGCACGCGGCTGATCGCGCATCTCGTGGACACGAGCGATGCGAACGACCGCGACCCGGTGCGCGATTTCGAGATCATCGAAGGCGAATTGGGATCGTTCAGCTCGTCTCTGGCGCAGAAGCCGATGATCGTGGTGGCGACGAAGCTCGACGCTACGACGGATCGCGAGCGGCTGGAAAAGCTGCGCGCGTTTGCCGCCAAGCGCGGGCTGCCGTTCCACGCTATTTCTTCGGCGAGCGGAGAGGGGATCGTGGAGTTGGTGCGAGGGCTCGCCGACGCGCTCGATCGGATCCCGAGACCTGCCGCAGCGGCGCGATCGGAAGAGGCGCCTATGATCCCGCCGATCGCCCACGGGCCATCGGCTGCGCGCCCGGAGAAGCGTTGACCACGCCCGCCGCTCATAAATCCGCCGGCGGCGCGCAGCGGCGCTCGATCGCACTGTTCGGCGGCACATTCGATCCCATTCACGCGGGGCATATCGCCGTGGCGCAGGCGGCGCAGCGGCGATTTCACCTGGATGCGATTCATTTCATACCGTCATCACGCCCGCCGCACAAATCGCAGCAGGAATTGACACTGTTCATCCATCGCTACACGATGACCGCGCTGGCTTGCGCGGAGCACCCCGGATTTTTGCCGTCGCTCGCGGAAGCTCCGGCGCCGCACCCGCACGTTTTCTATTCCATCGATACCGTGCGGAAATTTCGACGCGAACATCCCGAGGATCACCTTTACTTGATCATCGGCGCGGACCAGTTTTTGGAATTTCCGACGTGGAAAAGTTATGAACAGCTTCTCGATTCCTGCGATTTCATCGTGGCCAGCCGGCCGGGCTTCCGGCTGGACGTGCTGCGCCTGATCGTTCCGCCGGAAAAACTGGGGCGCTCGCCGGGCCACGATCCGCACAAGATCGTTCTGCGAAGGTCGGTGGTGCATTTGCTGACGACGGTGGCGAGCCACGTCTCGTCGACGGAAGTGCGCGACCGGTTGCAGCGACATCAGGGCATCCATGGGCTTGTACCTTCGCGCGTGGAGGAATACATTTTGGGACAGGCCCTATACCGGTGAGAATGTCGGATCTGCAGCCCGAAGTTCGCGCGGCCGTGGAAGCGGCCCAGGATAAACAGGCCTCGAATATTACCGTGCTGAAGCTTTCGGGCGTGAGCGCGTTCGCCGATTACTTCGTGCTGTGCTCGGGGCAAAGCGGGCCGCAACTGCGCGCGATTTCCGAGGCGATCGAAGAGCGGCTTGACCGGGAAGGCATGCGCCGGAAGCATCGCGAGGGAAAAACGGGATCGGAGTGGGTGTTGCTCGATTACGGCTCCATCGTGATTCATATTTTCGGTGAAGGCGCGCGGCGCTATTACGATCTGGAGCGGCTGTGGCGCCACGCCGAACGGCTCGATGTGCCGGCGCCGGGGCAGCCCGCCGCGCATCCCGCGGACGCGGATCGCCCCGAATCGAATCCATGAGCGAAGATCGCGTCACGTGGATCGCGTCTGATCCAGCCTCCCTTCGTATCCTTGAAATCGCGGAAAAACTTGCGGGCGCGGCAACGACCGCCCTGATCACCGGCGAAAGCGGCTCCGGAAAAGACCAGCTGGCGCGATGGATACACGAGCACGGATCGCGCCGCGACGCGCCGTTCCTGAAAATCGACTGCGCGAGCCTGCCGGCGGAGCTCGTGGAATCGGAACTTTTCGGCCACGAACGCGGCGCTTTCACCGGAGCGGTGGAGAGAAAGCAGGGCCGGCTGGAAATGGCGCAGGGCGGCACGATCGCGCTCGACGAGGTGGCGGCGCTGGGGTCCGGTCTGCAAGCCAAACTGCTGCGCGTATTGGAGGAGCGGAAGTTCGAGCGGCTGGGCGGCACGGAAACGCTGCGCATGGATTCGCGCCTGATGGCGTTGACGAATACGGATCTGGGCCAGGCGATTGCGGCGGGAAGATTTCGCGAGGATTTGTTTTTCCGGCTGAACGTGCTCACGCTGGTGGTGCCTCCGCTGCGCGAGCGCCGCGGAGATATCGCGCCGCTGGCGCGGCATTTCGCGGCACGGCTGGGGCCGGTTCACGGGCGTATCGACGCGTCCATCGCGCCGGAGGCTTTGAAGCTGCTCGAGTCGTACGATTGGCCGGGAAACGTGCGCGAATTGAAGAACGCCATCGAACACGCGCTGGTTTTTGGCAAGGCTTCGCGTCTCGAGGCATCTGATTTCCCCGAAATTGTTCGCGCGGCAGGAAGTCCGGCGCCGGTTTCGGACGGGCTGAGATCGCTTGAAGAGATCGAGCGCGAAGCGATTAAGGCCACGCTGGACGCAACGCGGTACAAAATCGGCCAGGCTGCCGATGTGCTCGGCATCAGCCGCAAAACCCTGCTCGAAAAACGCAAGAAGTACGGCCTGATCTGACGGATTGCGGCGGTTCGCGCGATGAAGATTCGCCTCGTAATGCTGGGAAAAACGCGCCGCCCCGAGATCCGCGCGCTGGTTGACGATTACGTTCAGCGCATCCGGCGCTACGCGGAAACCGAAGTCAACGAACTACGCGACGAATCACCGGCATCGCTTAAGAGATTGAAAATCGATTCCGCCGCCATCGTGGTTCTGCTGGACGCAGCTGGAAAACAGTTCACATCGCTAACTTTTGCCCGGTGGCTCGGCGAATTGCGCGACCGCGGGGTGCGCGAGCTGTGTTTCTATTGCGGCGCCGCGGAAGGATTCCCGGAGGAACTGTCGCGCGGAAAAGCGCAGCGCGTATCGCTTTCTACTCTCACCTTGCCGCACGAATTCGCGCGCGTTGTGCTGGCGGAACAAATCTACCGCGCGTTCGCAATTCTTGCCGGGCACCCCTATCCAAAGTAGGGCTACAGCGACCAGATCAGCCGGGGACGGCAACGCGAACGCCGCACCGGCTTGACGTTTTTTCGCGGCGCGGCCAGTATGATTATCGAACTCCACGGGGGATCCGCGAATGCCGGAAGGCAAGGGGCTGCTGATCGTGTACACCGGGCCCGGCAAAGGAAAAACGACGTGCGCGCTGGGCACCGGGTTTCGCGCCGTGGGACAGGGGCTGCGCGTGCTGATGGTGCAGTTCATCAAGGGGTCGTGGCACTACGGAGAGCTGGACGCTGCGAAAATGCTGGGCGACGACAAATTCGAGATTCGGCCGATGGGCCGGGGATTCGTGAAAGTGGGCGGCGCGGAGACCGATCCGGAAGACGTGCGGCTGTGCGAAGAGGCCTGGAGATTCGGCCGCGAACAGATTTACAGCGAAAAATACGATCTGGTGATCCTGGACGAGATCAATTACGTGATCAGCTACAAGATGCTGGAAGCGGGACCGGTGGTGGACGCGCTGGCGAAACGTCCCGAACGGGTGCACGTGATCTGCACCGGCCGCAACGCGCACCCGAAGCTGGTGGAAGCGGCCGACCTGGTGACGGAAATGAAGGAAGTGAAGCATCCGTACACGAAGGGAATTCTGGCGCAGCGAGGAATCGATTACTAACGGCGCGGCACTCGCACGATCGCAGCGCGGCGGCATGGCAGCGGAGTGAGATTCGCGAATGACCTGGTTCAAGCGACAAAAGGCGGCGATTGAAAATCCGACTCCGGCGGACGAGCGGCGAGTGCGCACGGAGGGATTGTGGACAAAGTGTCCCGGATGCCGGGCGATCATCTGGAAGAAAGAGGTGGAGGCAAACTGGGAAGTCTGCCCGAAATGCGAGCACCATTTCCGGCTGGGCGCGCGCCGGCGGCTCGAATTGCTGCTGGATGACGATGGCCCGTGGACCGAGCGGGACGCCGAATTGCAAACGAGCGACCCTCTGCATTTCTCGGACGTCAAACCGTACTCGCAGAGGCTGAAAGAAGCGCAGAAGAAACTGGGGATGACGGATGCGATCCTCACGATGGAAGGAAAGCTGGCGGCGCGGCCGGTGATCTGCTGCGCGATGGAGTTCGGGTTCATCGGCGGCACGATGGGCGCGGTGGTGGGCGAGAAGGTGACGCGGGCGATCGAGCGTTCACTCGCGCAAAAAATCCCGCTGATCATCGTGTCCTGTTCCGGCGGCGCGCGGATGATGGAAGGCGCGGTGGGCCTGATGCAGCTGGCGAAAGTGGGAGCGGCGCTGGCGCGGCTGGACGAGGCAAGGATTCCGTTTATTTCGGTGCTGGCCGATCCGACCACCGGCGGCGTGACCGCCAGCTACGCGATGCTGGGCGATTTGAATATAGCGGAACCCGGCGCGCTGATCGGCCTGGCCGGCCCGCGCGTGATCGAGCAGACCATCCGCCAGAAATTGCCCGAAGGGTTTCAACGCGCCGAGTTTCTTCTGGAGCACGGATTCCTGGACGCGGTGGTCCCGCGGAAAGAATTGAAATCGTATATTTCGCGCGCGCTCGGATTTTTTCTCGACAACGCCGCATGAATTACGAAGAGTCCGTTCGCACGTTGCTCTCGCTTGGCCGCGAGCTCGCCTCTCCGCAGCACGCCCACGTGCAGAAATTCGGGCTGGAAAATATCAGCACGCTGACCTCCGCGCTGGGGAATCCGCATGGCGCCGCGCCCTGCGTCCACATCGCCGGAACGAACGGCAAGGGCTCGACAGCGGCGATGCTCGAGTCGATCCTGCGCGAATCGGGCATGCGCACGGGGCTGTACACGTCTCCTCACCTGGTGCGCATTAACGAGCGCATTCGCATTGGCGGCGAAGATATTTCCGACGAAGAGTTCGCGGCCGCATGGACGCGCGTGCTGGCGACGATCGAAGCGCTGCTGGCGGCGGGACAATTGGCGGCGCACCCAACGTATTTCGAGTGCATAACGGCAATGGCGTTTGTGGCGTTCGCGTCGCACCGGGTGGATTTCGCCGTGTACGAGACCGGCCTGGGCGGGAGGCTGGACGCGACGAATGTGGTGCAGCCGGAAGTGGCCGTGATCACGCCGATCGATTTCGATCATGAAGATTATCTGGGCCACTCGATTGAGGAAATCGCGCGCGAGAAGGCCGGGACCATCAAGCGCGGCGCGCCGGTGGTGACTTCGGCAACGCGGCCGGAAGCACGAGCCGTGATCGCGCGGCGGTGCGAAGAGTTGAACGTTCGGCTGGTCGAGATCGACGCCGCCTGGAGCTTGCAAGAGGCGAAATCCGAGGGCGGCTTCTATCGCGCGACGGCGGTTGCGGCCGGGACCGGACACAAGATTGCGATCGAGCCTCCGCTGCCGGGGCGATTTCAATTGCGCAACGCGTTGACAGCAGCGACGGCGGCGCAATTGCTAGGCCAGCGGGGATTCGCAATCAGCGACGCGGTGATCGAGCGCGGAATTCGATCCGTGCAATGGCCGGGACGACTGCAGCGATTGCAGGAAAACCCCGCCGTTTACCTCGACGGGACGCATAATCCGGCTGGGGCGCGCGAGCTGCTGAAATTTTGGGAGGACAATTTCGCGGGCCG
>JAGWRH010000344.1 GCA_028876695.1 Acidobacteriota bacterium
CACTACACCGGATTTTTCGACGTATGTCCATTGCTTATTTTGAGCAATTCTGTTACCAAATACGCAAAAGTGCGTGGGCAGGCCGGTAATCGCGGCCGGTTTGGGCGAAGAAAGTCGCGGCGCGTGTTGGTTTCTCGGGCGGTACGGCGGAGATCATGGGTGGAACTGGGGCACTTGTATGGAACTGCGTCAACTTCGGTATTTTATTGCGGTAGCGGAGCACCTTAGCTATTCCAAAGCGGCCAAGTACCTTCATATTTCCGTTTCCCCGCTGAGCCGGCAGATTCGCCAGTTGGAGGACGAGTTTGGCGTGCGGCTTTTCGTCCGCGACCGCCGGCGCGTCACGCTCAGCGACACCGGACGCCTGTTCCTCCAGGAAGCCAAGTCGCTCCTGAACCACACGGCGACCGTATCCGAGCGGTTGCGGCTTGCCAAGGCAGGAGAACTGGGCGCACTGCGTGTGGGGGTAGGCCTGCACCTCGGCGATACGGTCGGCTCGATCGTGTTAGAACACTCCAAGCGTCGGCCGGCTGTTGATGTTCACTGCCAGGACATCTTCTCCACCCTGCAGAACTCGGCCCTGCGCGAAAACCAGATCGATATTGGATTTTTGCGCCCGCCGGTCGACCCCGCGCTCCAATCGGAAGTGCTGTACGAAGAGAGGCTGGTGGCTCTGATGGGCAGGACGAATCCCCTGGCCAAGCGGAAGTCTGTCCGCATCGCCGATCTCTCCGATGAAACACTTTTTTTGCCGGACCGCAACGTCGGCATCGGCTTGCAGGACCTCACACTCTCATTGTTCCGCAAGGCCGGCCTGGCACCGAAAATCAGCCCGCTCGAGGCCGATCCCGGATCGCACGGCGAAACGCATAAGGTGCTCCTGGCCGCCAACAAGGGCATATTTATCATTGGCGACGAAACGTCCACGCGCGTGGACAATGGAAATGTGGCCGCCGCCGTGCCCATCGATGATCCCGGTGCAAAGATTGAAGTTCGTATAGCCTGGCGCAAGAACGAGCGCTCCGCGGCGGTGCTGGGCTTCATCGAAACGGCGCGCCGGATGTTTGCTGATTCTTCCGCGGCCCAAGCTGGGCGGTGCGGCACCGCAAAACTTGCCAGCTGATCCGTTACGCCGCCGCCGTCAGTTGTAATATCGCGGCGATTTTTTCAGCTTCGAATTGGCGATGAAGTCGTGTTCGATCCACAGCTGCGCGCCGGTCTTTTTGATGTACGCCTCGATCATCGCGCGGCTGGCGAGTGATTGCTGGCGGTTGTATTCGAATGTCGGCGTTTTGTCGCTGAAGCGCTCTTCCGGAAAGTGGTACAAATCGCCCGCGACGACCACCGTTCCCGTCTTCGCCAGCTTCACGATCAGCACTTGATGACCCGGCGTGTGCCCCGGCGCGGATTTGATGATCACCTTTCCGTCGCCGAACACATCGTATTCATCTTTATCGATGATGATCGTCTTGCCGTTCTTCAGCTCGGAATACGTGGATGGATCGATGATCCCGGCCGGCTTCGGCGCAAACATCGCGTCGCGCTCTACTTTGCGCACCAGCCATGTGGACGCGGCGAATTCGTTGGCGTTGGCTGTGTGGTCGGAGTGATAGTGCGACATTGCCAAATAGGTGATGTCCGAGGGCTCGTAGCCGATTTGCTCGAGTTGCGATTTCAGCGTTTGCGTCACCGTCGCGTATCCGCGCGTCACCGGCTTACCGTCGGGTTTGAACGCGGTGTCGGGAATCACGCCGACGTCCCACATCAGCGTGCCCTTCGGGTCGACAATTAGATAGCAGGGTACGGCCATCTCAGTGGACTGAACCTGGTCTTTGGTGAAGTGGAAGAGCCCGGGATCGAGCCCCTTCAGCACTCCGCAATCGAAAACGTAGAGCCGCACCGATTTCGGCGCGCGCGGCGGATGGTGCTGCGCCGCGAGGCTTGCGCCAGAAGCCAAGAAGAACGTCATGAACAAGACCGCGGCGCCGTCCGAGGCAAATATAAGGCGAGTCACCTTGCGCAATGAGGACGTCGCGCTGCACCATGACAAGTGACCACTTTTGCGTCCAAAATTTGCCACAAAAGCGCGGTGAAGGCCCCTTATACGCGCAATTTTTGACGCACATTCGCCGCGGGATCCCGTTCTTCTCTCCATATCGCCTCCTCATTCAACGGGCAGCGCTATGCTAGCTGCCGCCAGGTGTCACTTTAAATCCGGGCCGCTGGGCTCGCGCCCTTTTGGGGTGCCAGCGCGCTGGGGTGGTCGCCTCAGCCCCAAACTTTCCTCGCCGTATCCGCAACGAGCGAGAGTTTGCGCCACTGGTCATCGATCGACAAGAGATTTCCCGCCGCCACCGACGCGAAACCGCATTGCGTGCTGAGCGCCAGATTTTCGAGCGGGACGAAGCGCGCCGCTTCGTCGATGCGGCGGCGCAGCGCGTCCTGCGATTCCATAGTGGGCTCTTTGGTGGTCACGAGGCCGAGCACAATTGTTTTTCCGCGCGGCGCGAACCGCAGCGGCTCGAAGCCGCCGGCGCGCCCGCTATCGTATTCGAGCAGGAAATGATCCACGTCGAGTTCGCCGAAAAGCTTTTCGGCGATGGCGTCGTATCCGCCTTCGGTGTACCAGCGGCTGCGGCTATTGCCGCGGCATACGTGCAAGGCAAGCGTCACCGAATCACGAGGGACATTTTTGAGCGACGCGGCGTCTCCGGCAATCGAACGGCTGAATTCCTGATCGGGATCGAAGCCGGCGGCGCGCATGCGCTGGCGCTGCGTGGGATCGAGGTAATGCGAATAGTAGGGCGCGTCGAACTGAATGTACGGGACGCCCTGCCCAACCAGCCACTGCACTTCATCGCGCACGATTGCAACAATTTCGCGGAGCAAATCGGCATGCGTGGGGTAGAAACGGTCGGTCACACCGGGCTTGAAGCTCGCCACCATGAAATTCGACGGCGCGGGCAGCGTGATTTTGAACGGGCCGGGCGAGGACTTCTTCAGCAGCGGAATTTCATGCGCGGTGAGCTTGCGCGCTTTGCGCAGTTTCGCGCCGACCACTTGCGCGGTGCTGCCCTCTTCGCCGCCGCCGGGACCTTTCCAATCGAGAATGACTTTTTGCGGGACGAATCCTTCGACGGCGTCGGCCATATCCGTAAGCCACGAGCCGCGGCGCAACTCGCCATCGGTGAAGATGTCAATGCCGGAGCGGCGCTGGCCTTCAAAGGCGTCGAGGATCGCGCGATCTTCAACGGCGCGCAATTTATCGAGCGTAAGCTTTCCCTGAGCGTGCGCATCGCGCGCTTCGAGCAGCTCCGCCGGCCGCAGCAAGCTCCCCACGTTTTCGGCCCGGAATTTTTGTGGCATTGCGAGTTCCTGCCAGTATCGCGGTGCGCTTACCGATCGGCCGCGGCGCACCGGCGCATTATATGCGCGGATGGCAATTCGCGGCGAAATTCATGATGGGATGTGACGGGCAGATGCGCGGGCGCGTGTTTCTTCAGTTCGCGCACCAAATTGTCCGGGTCTGCCGATCCCGATTAATTGCGAGGGGTGCCACTCCGCAGGATTTTAGTAGCCTGGGCCAAGCCGGCACGCGAGCCACGACGGTTGGGAGCACTCGATTCGGAACGCCGAAACTCCTTCAGCGCCAGAGCGGGCTGATTCTGTTGCAGCAACAATTCTCCCCATTGCTGCCGGGCCGGAACGATCGGTCCCGGCGTGACGGGGAGTTTTTCCATGGCATCTTCGTCATCAGCAGCCCTCCGCAACAAGTTTCGCGCTTCATCCGGGTTGCCCTCGGCCTGAGCCGCCCAAGCTAGGACTTCAGCCTGCAGAATTTCCGTCTGCTTCGCCCAATATTCCCCGTACTCCGCACGTGAGGCACGGAGCTGCTGTGCAAGCTCGTGGAGCTTCGCAGCTTCCGTTCGAGCGGCGGCGGAATGACCGCTTTTTGCCAAGCCAATAGCGCGGCCCCACACGGCTACGGCCGTGACGTGCGGCGGAGCCCCGATGGGAGGTGCGATACTGGCGGCCTCGCTCCACTGCCACCGTTCGATGGCATAGCGGACCGGCATGGCCGTGGCGGCGTAGGCGATTTTGAAATCGCCGTAGTCCAGACCGGACATCGCCTTGAGCTGCAGGACCACGCCGTTAGCTTCTCGGTCACGCGCCTCCTGCAAGTAGGCGTACACCAGGTAATCCATTGCGTGCAGCTCTTCGCCAACGTCGCCTTGGCTGTGCGCGGCAGCTCGGGCGGCCAGGTTCGAGGCGATGGAATCGTCCCACATACCCAGCCGCGTGAAGATATGCGCGGGCATATGCAGCGCATGCGGGGCGGCGGGAGCGATTTTCGAATAGCTGCGCGCAGCGACCAGACCTTGCCGTGCCATCTCCTGGTTATCACACGCATGGATCAGATAGTGCGCGATCCCGGGGTGCTGCGGGTAATCACGAAAGAGCGGTTCGAGAATTTGCGCGGCGTGCTTCTGCCGGGCATGCGCGGTATCGAGTGGAGAAGCGTTGCCAAGAAGCGCGAGAGCATAAAAAACCTGCGATTCTACGTCCTCGCGGTTAGCGGCCGCTACCTGCTCCATAGCGATTTCGTATTTGGATGCGCGTGCGCGGTACGGTACCGCGTCAAAATCACCGGCATAGAACAGAGCGAGCGCGCGGATGAACTCGCGTTCCCGGTCCGTGACCGCACGAGTTTGCTGCGCGCGACGAATCTCCGCCTGACCTTGCGCGAATGTGCGCTGCTGGATCGGCGGATCCCAAAGCGGGTGAATGTACGTCATTGCGGCGCCCCAATGCGCGATTGCGCAGTTCGGGTCTTGCTCCGCCACGCGCGTGAATGAGGCATTCGCAGCCGAATACGCGAAGGAGTGGAGCAACGCTACTCCGCGTTCAAACTCTTTCTGAACAACAGGCTTGCAGGATGTTGAAAACGAGATGGCTCCAAGATGCTCGGGCGCGGGGTGGTCATGCGCATCCTGGCCCGCCCACAGAGCAGGCGCGAAGAACAGCAGAATCGCAAGCGGTTGGAATACGCGTGCTTTTGCAGGGTATCCGCGCATGTGCCTCAATCCCGCAGGAATTGCGCTACATGTCCGCCATCAGCGCTCGATTTGGGATGGGATTTTAGCCTCAAGAGCCGTCAAAATCATCTACTGGGTGGGGCCAGCGGCGGCCGGAGGCGCTAGGGCGCGCGGGCGGCTCGTTCCTGTCCCGGCAAGACGCGCACTTGGCGGCGTTTGGTGAGGA
>JAGWRH010000345.1 GCA_028876695.1 Acidobacteriota bacterium
CATGTATTGTCCAGCGGAAACCGCGCTGATGGGGCCGGTAAGAACGTAGTCAAAAAGCAAAGCCGAAACGGACAGCTTGGCCAGCGTTCCGCCCATGGCCTCTTTCACCACGCGATAGACGCCGCCGCGAACGAACATGCTGCAGCTCTCGACATAAATCTGCGACACGGCATAGGAGAGCAGCATAGTCGCGAGGATGAACCACGGGGCCGTTTTGCCGATAAAAGCTTCGGCTTCGCCTCCGGCGTAATATGCCGAGGAGGCGAGGTCATTCAGAACGATCGCAGCCGCCCGCCAATAGGAGATGAAGGCGAGCATCGCCGTGGTGGCGACGAGAACCTTGGCCACGGGCCGAATCGAACTGCTCAGTCTGGAGGCGTTGGAGTCAGACGCCATAAAGGAAGCGAATTAGCACGTGGGAACCAACTATACGTTGAAAGCGCCAGGAAAGGGAAGTCCGCCGCGCTGGTCTTTTTCCGAAGCATTCGTATCCGTTTTTTCGATGCGCCGGCCGTGGTCGTTCGCGTTCCAGCGAAAGCATCACGCCGAAGCTCGTTCACCGGGCACGCGCGACGCGTTGCGGCACGCCTCGCAAGGGCAAATGCCCCGCAGAAAACCAAAGCTATAGATTCCCGTCGCGTGGCTATCGCTGAATTCGATTTGAATGGCGTAATTGCCGACGGCCGCGGCGGAGTTCGCTTTCACCTTGGGCTTGTACATCGGAAGGAGATCACTTCGGAGCCCCCCGGCCTTTTCTCGCTCTTTGCGCTCGCGCTCGTCATTACACGTGGCACACGGGCAATTGTCGCGCAAGTATGGGAAATCGTAATGGCTGGCGTGCCCGTCCGACCACACGATATCCACGCCATCGCCCGTGCTCACACGAATTTTGATGGACGAAGGCCTGACGCGAGCATCCTGTTGCATGGACATGCCGGTCTGATTTTACCAGAGACGCCGGAGTTCCGCGCGCAGGGGAGCCGAGCATCATCGGCGAATGTCAGCGCGAGGCGCGGAACTATCGGCTTACGCGAGGCGCGGCTCATGTGCGCTTATCAGCGACGGCTGGACATTCGTCGTCCCTGTTTAACGGGACACTATCGAAAGCAGACCTCACAACCGGAGCAGATTCCTACACACGCTCAGCCACTCGGCTGCTCCATCGATAGGCCGCATAGATTTACTGCCTGTGGAGTTAGCCGGAAGGTGCGGCGAATCGGGAGCTTATGGAAGGGGCCGATCGGCGTTGGACTTTCCCGCGCGCGCAAATGGCGCGCGCGGCGGGCGGGGCGCATCTTTGGCGCATGCGTCCAGTTGGGCGATGCCTCCCCAGTCGGCTAGAAATTTTTGGCCACCCTCGTCGATTTCATCGATTGGTTTTGGGCGGTGATCGCCGGAACCGGGAAATATCAGGTAGAGCACGCCCCACCAGGTGCCGCCGCGCCGCGCATCCGAAGAAATTCCGAGGTTGTTGGCCAGCGCAATCGACCCTTCGCCGAGCGTCCCCACATCGGCAAAAATCGCGTAGGAGTAGTTTCCGTTCCACAGATTTACCGCGACGGCGAGGTCGCCGGGGCGGGCTCCCGCCGCGCGTGCCAAATCCCCGGGCAGCACAACATAGGGGATTTTTGAAGCATCGACGAAGCGCGTGGGATCGTTCGGCGCTTTGGTCCAATCCGCCAGCGATGTACACGAAATATAATAGCCGGGATAGGGGTCTCCCGCCCCTTGTACCGCTGGATTGCCGTCTTTGTCCTGCAAAATGCCTTCCCAATGGCCGGGCGCGCCGGCGTTGGCGAGATCATCGAGGCCCGTGTCATCCGCGTTGTAGGCATTCGGAGCGCCGTCGGCATCGATCGTCATGCCCGAAGTGAAAAAGAAAGCGTTCGTTCCGCGAAATCGCCAAATGGGAACTTCCCAGGTGCGGCCGAAGCGATCCTGTTCGTAGTTCAACAGCAAATCTTTTGCAGGACAGCTCGGCGCGGCATCGCCGGCCGAAGGGGAGCCGTTAGGTTGCCGGGTGTCCGGCAAATTGCTCGACTGGGGATTCCTGGATTTCGAAGGGGAGTCTCCGCGCGCTATCGCGAGCAGCGGCGCGGCCAAAAGCACCGTCAGGACCAGCCGATAGTAACCTTTCGCCATTGCCGGCGACGCGCTCGTCCATTCACAAGCAGCGTCGCACTCGATTATACACGGTGCTTCACAACCGGATTCGAAAGGCGGCCCCTTCCGGCCACGAACGAGTGTGCAAGCAGATCAGCGCGTGGGGCAGCAGCGACCTGGTGGAATGGGATTGCCGTGCGGGCAGGTCTTCGGGTGGCCGAGAAAGGTGCAGATGCGCGCGTCGAGTTCGGGGCTGATGATGTGTTCGAACCGGCAGGCTTGCGTGTGCGCCTCGGTTTCGTCAACAGCAAAAGTGTCCTTGAACAAGCGTTCCGCCAGGCGATGCCGGCGCACCACATCGCGCGCGCGCTGGCTTCCGACAGGAGTTAGTTGCGCTTCTCCGTTTTGCAGCGCAACCAAGTGTAAATCCGCCATGCGCGAAAGAACCCGTGAGGCCGGCTCCTCAGCCACCACAGGCTGACTTCCTGCAGACCCCGAAGCATGCAGACGC
>JAGWRH010000346.1 GCA_028876695.1 Acidobacteriota bacterium
CGGCGCCGAGACTGACCACTGGCCCCGGAATTTTCGCTTCAAACCGCAGCGATATTCCTTCCCTAGGCTGAATACTGATCACCAGTTCGTTCGAGGGGATCTGATCCACCGACGTGTCCTGAAAGAGCACGAAAGGAGGGCGGCGGAAGCGAATCACGATTTCGGTGACGCGGTCGGCCATACGCTTGCCGGTGCGGACGTAGAACGGCACGCCGGCCCAACGCCAGTTGTCGATATTCAGCGCGAGAGCCACATACGTGGGAGTGTTGGAGTCTGGCGCTACGTGCGGCTCGTTCCGATAGGCGGGCACGTGCTTCCCGTCGATCGGGCCATCGGCGTACTGGCCGCGCACGGCATGATCGAGCACGTGTTCCGGGCTGAGCGCCTGGATGGCGCGCAAGACTTTGGTTTGCTCGTCGTGCACGGCGTCCGCATCGAAGGAAATCGGAGGCTCCATCGCCGTCAGAGTGATGAGCTGGCAGATGTGGTTCGGCACCATATCGCGCAATGCGCCCGCGGAATCGTAATATCCGCCGCGCAATTCGACGCCCAGCTGCTCCGCTGCCGTGATCTGCACGTGATCGACATAACGCCGGTTCCAGATCGGCTCGAAAATGCCGTTGGCGAAGCGGAACGCGAGAATGTTCTGAACCGTCTCTTTGCCGAGATAGTGGTCGATGCGGTAAATCTGCTTTTCCTCGAGAACTTCGCCCAAGGCGCGATTGAGCGCGATTGCGGATGCGAGGTCGTGGCCAAAAGGCTTTTCGATCACAACGCGCCGCCGGCTATGTCCTTCGAGCTTCGTCAAACCGGCCGCGCCAAGCTGCTGAACGGCGGTGGTGAAAAACACCGGGCTGACAGCGAGGTAAAAGAGCCGATTGCCGCCGGTGTGCTGCTCCTTCTCGACCGCCTCGACCCTCTGCTTGAGTTTCTGGTAGGTCTGCGGATCCTTAAAATCACCGGAAACGTAGTACATCCGCTTCATGAACCAGTCCCAGCGGGACATGTCCACGCCATCGACGGAGAAATCGCGAATATCCTTGGTCATCTGGCTGCGAAATTCTTCGTCGGAGTAAGACTCAATGGAAACGCCGATGATGGCGAACTCTTCGGGCAGGAGTTTTCGGGACGCGAGATTGTAGATCGCGGGCATCAGCTTGCGCTTGGTAAGGTCGCCGCCGGCACCGAAAAGAATCATCGTGCACGGATCCGGGCGTTTCGGGTTTACTTTCGGCGGAATACCAGCGCCATCACGCGAGCCCACGGGAAAATTCTCCTGAAGACGCGGCATGAGAGCGTCGCGCCGAGTATCGGTTAGAAGGGTGCGCGATCGTTTGTTTTCTGCAACTTACGCGCGTTTCTAATCGTTCGGCTGTATCGATTAGAGTGTTCGAGTCGTGTTCGCCTGGCTTGCCGAGAAGACGCGCGATTGGTTGCGCGATAATCCTCCGTCTGACGGCGACGGCGGTTTGAGATTTGCGGGCGACGCGGGCAGCCACTCCGCACGACTCCTCTCCGGGCCTTCCGACGGGGCCCTTTGCTGCGCCGATTACTTCCTCACTTCCACACTATCACACAACGCAAGTCCCCGCAGATCCGCGTACACCTTAAACTGCTGCAACGTATGCTCTTACGTCCGCGGCTGAAGACAAAAACGGATGAAATCCGCAGTCACAGATGGTGGCGCGTGGCGGGCTATTTTTAGGGGTACGATTCTCTACCCTGAGTGCAGCACTGACCGCAACTCAAGTCGATGCCACTACGTATTGGTATTGAAGGTTAGCGGCGGTAATCCGCAGTGACGGAGCATTGATGAGAATACTTCGCAGGCTGGGAGTGGGGATTGTGGTGGTGATCGCCGCGGCAATCGTCGCGGGATTTGCGTACCGAGCGCACATGCAGCACCGGCTGGCGCGTGAAACCCGGATTGCGACGCCGAACGGAATCGACGAGGCGAAATACATTGAGGTGAATGGGGCGCAAGAATGGGTGACGATTCGCGGGCAGGATCGGAGTAATCCGGTGATTCTATTTTTGCACGGAGGGCCGGCCGAAGCGAACTCTCCGTTCGTGACGTTTTACTTGCCGTTCGAGAAGGACTACGTGTTTGTGCAATGGGATCAGCCTGGCGCCGGGATGACGTACATCAAAGCGGGCGACGATCAAACGAAGCTCACGCTCGATGAAATCGCAAACGACGGGATCGCGGCGGCCGAGCACGTGCGCGATGAACTTCATCAACCGAAAATCACTCTGATCGGACAGGACTGGGGAGGCGTAGTGGGTATCCACATGATTGAGAAGCGACTAGACCTGTTTACGGCCTTTGTGGGGACCGGGCAGATAGTCGGGATGATGGCGACACAGCGCGTGCTCTATCAATATGCTCTGAACCATGCGGCGGCGAATCGCGACCAAAAGATGCTGTCTGACTTGAAGCAAGTGGGCCCGCCGCCATACCGCACGCTTGAAGCATACGGAGATTTTGAGAATTGCTGCCGGAATGCCTTTTGGCCGGCGGACGATGTGGCAGGAATCCGCCAAATGCAAGCAATGCTGGTCTTTTCGCCGCAGCTGACACTCGCGCAGGCATACGGATGGTACAAGGGATTGCGAACAAACGAGGTGAAACTGGATACGTGGCTAATGACGATGCCGGATTTGCGCGACACTGACACCGCTTTTTCGGCCCCCGTGTTCTTCATCCAAGGCGAAAATGACAATGTGACGCCGACGAACCTGGTGGCGGATTACTACGCGCGGATTCAGGCACCGATCAAAGGAATGGACGTGATTCCGGATGCGGGGCATTTTGTAATGTGGACGCATGCGGCCGAGTTTTTGAGGCATTTGAATGCGGACGCGGGAGCCGCGTCAGAAGTCGCGCGAAGTAAGAGGTAAAGTGACCTAGGCGAACCTCCGATTGCTGGGCAATGTTTTCATGGCCCGTCACCGCGAATACTGAACCGCAATTACACCTTTTACCCAGAGGGCCGCGAGACGCGGGTAGTTTTCACGTGGTGCGGCCGTGGTTAGGCCGCCCTATTAGTGGAGGTGACCGGCTCGCGGCCGGGGACCTGGAAAATCGGAGTGCGGCATGGCATCTCGAAATCCTGGGAAAAGAGAGGTTCTTCGCCGCGGAGCGCGCTCCGCAGAATGACCACGGGCGGAGGCGGGAATAAGGCGCAGCAAGCTTCGCGAGTCGGCTAGGCAAATGTGGGGCATGAAATACTTCGCGCGAGTAAACATGCGCGAAAGGAAGCGTGCTACCGCACGCTCGATTCCGGCACGACTAAAGTCGTGCCCTGACACGAACCTGAGCGCCGCCGAACGCTGATACCTCGCACCGGGAACGGCGAAAAGCAGATCCCTCACGCTGATCCGCGACTAAAAAATGTCGGGGCTCGGTTCCCGCACCCCAGCGCGCAAGCGCGCCGGGGACCCCGGGTTCGGGATGACCGGCGAAAGACACAGCCAAATTATGCGAGGGCGAAGCGGAAGGCGGCGTCGAGGCCCAACAACACAAAATCCGCACCCTTCGCACGGAACGCGTCGGATGCGGCACCCGCAAAGTCAACTACACAAACCCGCATCAGGCGAGGGCGATGCGGATGGCGGCGTCGAGTCGGGCGAGACCCTCGCCGACGTTGGCGCCGAGATGGACGCGCAGCGCGCGGCGGTTGCGTTCCGCTAGAACCTGAAAATCGCCGCGGGCCTGTGCGGCTTTGACCACTCCGAATGTGTATTTCTGCCCGGGAACCGGAAGATCCGCGGCATCATCGCAAGTGATTTGCAGGAACACGCCGGTATTCGGGCCGCCTTTGTAGGCTTGGCCGGTGGAATGCAAAAAGCGCGGGCCAAAGCCGAGACAGGTGGCGACGCGGCACTTGTCGCGGACGAAATGGCGTATGGACTGCAGTTGCGACTCGTTAGCTGCATTGCGATTCAGATAGCCGAGCAGGGCGAAGTAATCTCCGGGTTGCAAGCGGCGAAGATGCGCGCGCAGATAACTGGCGAGCGATTGGTCGCCGACTACGGCTTTGGCGAGATCGGCGGCGTTTTTCGGGTCCGTGAAAAGCTGGATATCGCCTTCTTTCAAGACTGGGGATTCAGACGGAAGCGAGCCGGATTTCTCATACGCGTCGGTCAGATTGCGGGTTTCGATTTTACTGGCTTCGACGTCCGGCTGATCGAACGCATCGATACCAATGACGGAGCCCGCGACGGCCGTGGCGATTTCCCAGCGGAAAAACTCCTGGGCCACATCGTAGATATCGCGAAGCGAAATACGCACGACGGGCTGGCCCGCTTGCTCGAGCGCGTCAATGGCGACGTCCTGGCGCGAATCAGGATCGGTTTCCAGGCGCAGATACGCAAAGACGCGGTCTTTTCCGTACACGGAGGGCACGCCGAGCTGTTCGCGATCGACGGGAATCAACCCTTTGCCTTGCTTGCCGGTCGATTCGGCCAGTAACTGCTCAAGCCACGCGCCGAGATCGAAAATGCCGGGAGAGGCGATGATGGTCACTTTATCGCGTCCCATCTTTTGCAGCGTGCCGAGAATTGCGCCGAGCTGGACACCGGGATTCCGATCCGCCGCTACCACCGATGCGCATGCATGGACCATCTCCTCGGCGCGGTCGAGAAATTTGTCCACATCGAGGCCCTGAATTGCGCCGGGAATCATGCCGAAATTGGAAAGCGCGGAGTAGCGGCCGCCGATTCCCGGCACGCCGTAGAAGATGTGGCGGAAGCGATCGGCTTCGGCGACTTTTTGCAACTGCGATCCGGGATCGGTGATGGCGATGAAATGCTTGCCAGCTTCGGTGGGGCCGACGACCTGCTTGACGCGTTCGAAAAAATACTGCTTGAAGATGTTGGGCTCCAACGTGCCGCCGGATTTGCTGGAGACGATGAAGAGCGTGCGTCCAAGGTCGATGGCTTCTTCGAGCGCGACGATTTGCGCGGGATCGGTGGAATCGAGGACATAAATTTCCGGATGATCCTTGATTTTCCCGAAGGTGAGACTGAGCACTTCAACACAAAGACTGGAGCCGCCCATGCCTAGCAGAGCGGCGCTGGTAAAGCCCGCGGAACGAACGTCGTCCACGATACGTGCGAAGCGGCCGCGGTTGGAGATTTGATCTTCGGTGATGCCGAGCCAGGCGAGCCACTTGCTTTCGTCGGCGTTGGTCCAGAGCGAGGCGTCGCGAGCCCAGAGCCGCTTGACCTTGCTGTTTTGGTCCGATTTCCAATCGTCGACGGTGGCTTGGACGGCTTGCTGCAAACCGGCGGGCAGGCGATAAGCGAATCGCTGAACCGCCGCGGACGCGGGCGCGCGCGCAGGCGTCCTGGCAGATTTCTCCACGGCAGCGAGGAGCTTATCGAAAGCATCGGCGAAGAGCTTCACGCCTTCGGTAGTGAGCTGATCGGTGACGGCGGTCATGGAAACACCGGCGCGCGCGAGATCGTCCATCACGCGAGTGGCCTCGTCGACGTTCTCTTCGAGGCTGGCGCGCGGAACGCCGTGATCGCGGAAAGCGGCAACGGTTGAGGGAGGCATGGTGTTGACGGTATCGCGCCCGATCAACTCCTCGACGTAAAGAATGTCACTGAATGCGGGGTTTTTCGTGCTGGTGCTGGCCCACAGAACGCGCTGCGTCTGAGCGCCGCGCGCGGCGAGGGATTTCCAACGGTCGCCGCTGAAGACGCGCTTGTAAATCTGATAGGCGAGTTTGGCGTTGGCGATGGCCGCTTTGCCCTGCAGGCCGAGCGCGAGGGCGCGAATTTCGTCTGAAGAAGTGCTCTTGGAAAGCGCCGTGAGTTGGCTATCAACCAGCGTGTCGATGCGGCTTACGAAAAAGCTGGCAACGCTGGCCATGCCTCGGGGATCGCCGCCTCGATTGACGAGATCCTCAAGACCGGCGATATAGGCGACGGCGACGAGTTCGTACACGTCCTGCGCGAAGAGCAGCGTCACGTTGATGTTGATGCCTCCGCCGATCAGCTGGCGAAATGCGGGGATTCCTTCGCGCGTGCCGGGAACTTTAATCATGATGTTGGGACGATTGACCGCTTTCCAAAGCCGGCGGGCTTCGGCGATGGTTTCGTCGGTTTTATGCGCGAGATACGGAGAGACTTCCAGGCTGACGTAGCCATCGCGGCGGCTGGATTCTTCGTATACGGGACGGAACGCGTCCGCCGCGTCCTGCACATCGCGGATGGCGAGCTGCTCGTAGATGCCGGTGGCGTTCAAATTGCCGCGCCCGGAAAGTTCCGAAAGCATTTGCGAATAATCGGTGCTGCCGGCGATGGCTTTCTCAAATATGGAGGGATTGGAAGTCATGCCGCGCAAGCCGTCTTCGCGAATCATGCGTGCCAGCTCGCCGGTTTCGATGAGGTTGCGGCGAATGTAGTCGAGCCAAACCGACTGGCCGAAACCGAGCAGGGCCTGGAGCGGATTGTGGGTCTGCGTGCCTGATGAGGCGCTGCCGATGGGCTTCGCGGTGCTCATGACGTCCCCCTCGCGATTGCGAACGTTTTCGGGTTCGAAAGTCCCCGCTCGATTGGATGCGTACCTTCCCCGAGAGAACCAGGAAACTGGCGGCGCGGCGACTGAAAAGCGGTGTTGAGTCCCGCGCGAACCGAACGGCGGTTGAAACGGCACGATCGGCGCCGCCCGGCGGCATTTTACCGCACGGCGTTAGGTTCGCGCCGCACAGAATTTCATGCGGAGCTTTACAAATAGCTCGCGGGGTGACACTCTGGCGCACAAATCAATGGCCGCGAACAAACAAACGAAGCTATTCACGCCGCGCGAGGCAGCGCAGGTCTTAGGCGTCAGCTATCCCACGTTGAAGCAGTGGATTTACAAGGGCAAGCTCCGCACGGTACAAACGGCGGGCGGACACCATCGCGTCCCCGAAAAGGAAGTGGACCGATATCTCTATCGAGCGTCGGAGCGCGGCGCACTTCCCGACCGGCGATCGAGTTTCCGGCGGATCAGCGGACGCAATCAACTGGCGGGACGCGTGGTGGACATCAAGATCAGCGGTTTGATGGCGCAGGTGACGCTATCGATCGGCGGCCAACACATCACTTCGATCATCACGGCCGACGCGGTGCGCGAAATGCAGCTAAAAGTGGGGGATAAGGCTGCGGCGCTGGTGAAGTCAACGGAAGTGATGATCGTCCGGCCGTGATTGTTCCACGCTAACGGCGCATGAATCCATTCAGCAGGCAATTCCATACTCGCGTTTTCTGTTACGCCCCGTATTTTCGCAAGAGTCGAAATGGACGGAGCGCGGCGTAAAGCGGCGCCAGCGGCCGCGGCAGCCGAACCGTGTACCAGTCTTCCGCTGCCGGGGCTGTGGCGAGGCGCATGGCATAGCGAAATCCATGGTAGGCCCCGGGCACGCTGCGGCGGCGGTAGGCAAACGCAGCCCACGCGGTGAGCTGCGTTGGCGCGCGGCTGAGCAGGCGGATCCGCACCTGCGAAGCGACAAGGGCGGCGACGTTGTCCGGGCGGACCCGCGAGCGAACCACATCGGGCAATGCCGCCCCGAGCAGCCTGTCGGCTAGCGCCAGGCCCAGATTCAGCATGCGCCGGGCGCGAACGGAATCGGCGAATGCGTACACGCAGTCCCAATCCAGCCGCGGATGCGACGCGATCAACTCCGCTACATCGGCGACCCAGAGGAGACGCTCCCAAAAATCTTTCGAGCCGTGCACGCAGATGAACACGAGAGTGTCTTCGGGGCTGAAGGTTTGAATTTTGCAGCCGCTGAGCGAGACGGTCGCGAGGCGGCGCGAAAGCGCATCCAGATCCGGCGGCGCGGGAAAGTGGCGCAGCGTGCGCTCGGTGTGGAGTTCCAATAGGAGATGCCGCTCGCGTTCGCGATAATTGTATTCACCGGGAATCATTGCCGAAGAGGTGGCGGACAAGAATACCGGCGGAAAATCCGGTGAAAAATCGAGGCGGACGAGGACATCGTTCGCGGCCGCCATGTCGCGCTGCCGGAGAACGAGATCGATATCTTCAAATTCACGCGCGGCGATATCGCCGTAGGCCTGGGTCGCGAGCACCGGGCCCTTATATGGAATGGCCTGAATTCCCACCGCGGAAAGTGCGCGCAAGACGCGGACCAATCCCGCTGTGAGCGTCAAATTGCGGAGCGAAGCTGCGCGGACGTGATTTTTCAATCGAAGAAGGTGGGCAGGCGGAATGCGATCGGGGGCAATGGAGCAGATGTGCCTGAGCAGGAGGGGTGACACGGAGTTCGATGCCGCTTCACGTATCAGAAAATCCCAATCGAGCGGCGATTGAAGCAACGGGCGAATTTCATCGGCCAGGGGCGCATCGACGCGAGTGCGCGAACAGCACACGAGCAACTGCTTTTCCGGACAGCTCGAATTATTTGGCAATACCGCCATGGACAGCCGGTGGAGGGCCGGAGGCCAAATATTACGCTATCCGGCAGGATGTGGCGGAACTTCGTGGTGGGCTCGCGGATTTGAAACGGAGTCGAGGGCCGGCTTGCCGCGGGATTGAACGCGAGCAGTTGAGTGAAATCGCGGCCGAGCTACGGGGCCGCACTTTCGGCCCACGGCCCTTGCATCGCGATCTTTTTCCCGATTCGCGGCAGACTGGAACGGAGTGCGAGCTCAAAGCGGCGTTCGGGGCCCTATCGCTGAACGGGCTCGCCCGAGAAGATCGCATGAAGCTTCGATGCGAGCGATGCCATATTGAAAGGTTTCTGCAACAGCACAGCGTCGCGCTCCAAAATCCCGTGATGCACCACGGAATGATCCGTATAGCCGGACATGTACAGGATTTTTATTTCAGGGCGCAGCCGTGAGATTCGTTCAGCCAACTCGCGGCCATTGATGCCTGGCATTACGACGTCGGTCATCAGAAGATGTATCGGACCAGACTGCATGCCTGAGAGTTCCAGCGCCGTGTATCCGTCTTCTGCTTCGATTACGGTGTAGCCGCTCATTTCCAAATACTGGCGCGCGAGTTCGCGCACGGCTTTTTCGTCTTCCACGAGCAGAATTACCTCGGATCCACGCGGGATGGCCGACGAATCGATGCGACGGTTGAACAATTCGGTCGGTACTTCGTCCTCAATCCGCGGCAAATAAATTTTGAACGTAGTGCCGCGGCCGACTTCGCTATAAACCCAGATGTAGCCGCCGCTCTGTTTCACGATGCCATACACCGTGGCCAATCCTAGCCCGGTGCCTTTTCCTTTTTCTTTCGTGGTGTAGAAGGGTTCGAAAAGGTGTGCCTGGGTAGCCGCGTCCATCCCGGAGCCGTTGTCAGTGACGGCGAGC